>NZ_VOXR01000029.1:0-34214 GCF_013420645.1 Acinetobacter sp. C15 | reverse complement strand
AGATTATGCAACAAACTGGTTGTGGCATTACAACCATGAAAGACCACATCAAGCTAACAAAGGAAAGCCACCTCTAATGGCTGCTTAACCTCTACTTTTAACTTCGGTTATTTATGGGAGGATTACCGTATTACCACTTACATCAATAGAAATATCTTGGGTAGTATCTCCATTCACTGTAAATTTAAAGCCATTAGTAGCTATATTTATATCCACTACCCCCGATAACACATCGGTACTAAGCAACCCAAATGTATAACCAGTTACGCCATTTAAGTTATCTTCCAAAACGCTATCTAGTACATTCACATTATTTAAATCGTCATTGGCAAATAAAACCGCATCAACCACTAAACTTTCTGTAATTGTGCTTTCATTACCTGCCGCATCAATAGCTTGCACAGTAACGTTATAACTACCATCAGCTAATTCTGGAAGCTGGCCATCGGCAAGTGTCCATGTACCATCACCATTATTCACTGCGGTATAATTAATACTATCCACAGTCACAACAACTGTTGCTGTCGGATCATCAATTGTACCTTGTAAAGTTGGCGTACTATCACCCGTTGTATTTGTCACAAGAGTTGTTATTGGTGCTTGGGCATCAATGCTTGTACTTGCGGCTTGAGAAGGGTTACCAGCAGCATCAATTGCTATAACATTAAGTACTGCCCCATCTGTTAAGCCTGGATTTGTGATTGACCACAAACCATCAGCTCTTACGACTGTTCTGCCAATTTCATTGTTGTTCTCATCAGTTACAACCACTGTTGAGCCCGCTTCTGCTGTACCTGTAATATCTCCTGTAGCACTTACAGGATTAATCACAGGAGCATCCGGTGCATAATCATCCAAAATATTAATAGTTAAAGTTGCGCTATCAGTCGTTACTCCATCCGCACCTAATATTGTATAAGTAAATACTTCTGATTTTCCGATAGATTCAAAATCACCATTTCCAATATATTCATATGAACCATCAGCGAAAATTGTTAAAACCCCATACTCTCCGTTAATGCTTACACCGCCCGTAGTCACCTCTTGCGGTGCACCGTCTCCAAATTGAATATGAGTAACTGTTGCTAGCTCAGGATTTTCATCATTGGTTAAAACATTATTATCGACAGAGTAATTTTCAAATGTCGTTGAAGTCACTTGGGTAGTAATGCTAGTTTCCTGCAATAAAGTCAGGGTATTTGAAAGTAGTGCGGTTGCTGCTGCATCAACAATCGTATCTAACAAACCGGTTACACTGAAGCCAAGTAAAGAAATTGCATCAGCATTACTTAATAAACTGTCGTTTAATGCACCAACAAGTTCATCTACAGGTAGGCCATTCACTAATGTAAGTACAGGCGGTAAGATAACCTCTGTGACTAATGCTGCAATAGCACCACCACCTAAAGCATTATTTACAGCATCAAGAACAACTTGTTGATTATCGGCACCTAATAACACGCCTGCATCACCGAGTTCTTGAAGTGAAATACCACCACCATCAGTATCAAGTAGATTAGTTAAGGCGCCTGCATCATTACTCACTACAACACGATAAGTACCTGCTGGCAAATCAGATACTGTTGCAGTTAAGGTATTATCTCCTGTAATCCCTAATATCCCCAGCCCAGCTACATCACCAACTAATTCAGAGTCTTGGGTGACTGCTGAATACACAATATTGCCATTTTCATCTAAAACATCAACACGATAAGCATCTGCCACTGCAAGTAATGATGTTTGTGAAATTGAAATTGCAAGGCTATTTGTAGAGCCAGAAAGTACCACTTCTGTTCCGGCATCCGCACCGCCAGTTGATTCAAGTAAATTAATCACTTGAACATTCTCATCAACAACAGCTGGCTCGGTTGTTGTGATTTCATTACCCATATCTAGATTTACATTGTCATCTAGAGCAATCTTGACTGGTGGAATCACGATATCTGTCAGGGCATCAAGTCGGTCCTGGAAACCTGCTTTTTGCACTGGATATTGACTGTCATCAATCGTATTAACAGCCTGCTGGGCAGTTTGTTTCGCTTCAAGTGCAGCATCACGTGCCTGGGTTAAGGCATCCACTTCTGCTTGCGTAATCGCTTCATCTGCAAGCGCCTCTGCAAGCGCTGTGTCTGCAGCGGTATAGGCTTGCTCTGCATCTTGTACCAGGTCAGCAATCGCCTGAAGTTCATCTGGAATGCCATTCTCATTGGCATCGTTCACCGCAGGGATCTCGATATCTGTCAGGGCATCAAGTCGGTCCTGGAAACCTGCTTTTTGCACTGGATATTGACTGTCATCAATCGTATTAACAGCCTGCTGGGCAGTTTGTTTCGCTTCAAGTGCAGCATCACGTGCCTGGGTTAAGGCATCCACTTCTGCTTGCGTAATCGCTTCATCTGCAAGCGCCTCTGCAAGCGCTGTGTCTGCAGCGGTATAGGCTTGCTCTGCAGCTTGTACCAGGTCAGCAATCGCCTGAAGTTCATCTGGAATGCCATTCTCATTGGCATCGTTCACCGCAGGGATCTCGATATCTGTCAACGCATCCAAACGATCTTGGAAGCCTGCTGCTTGCACTGGATAATCCGCAACAATGCCATCTACTGCTGCTTGTGCATCAGCTTTAGCCTCTTGCGCTGCATCACGTGCTGCCGTTAAGGCATCAACTTCGTCTTGTGTGACAGCTTCATCTGAAAGTGCATCGGCAAGGGCTTGCTCTGCCGCTGTATACGCTGCTTCCGCTGCTGTAACCAAATCGGCTACATCTTGAATATCATCTGGAATGCCATTCTCATTGGCATCATTCACCGCTGGAATCTCGATATCCGTCAACGCATCCAAACGATCTTGGAAGCCTGTTGCTTGCACTGGATAATCCGCAACAATGCCATCTACTGCTGCTTGTGCATCAGCTTTAGCCTCTTGCGCTGCATCACGTGCTGCCGTTAAGGCATCAACTTCGTCTTGTGTGACAGCTTCATCTGAAAGTGCATCGGCAAGGGCTTGCTCTGCCGCTGTATACGCTGCTTCCGCTGCAGCCACCGCCGCTTCTGCACTGGCAATTAATCCGTTTAAGTCATCAATTACACCATCACCATCTGCATCTGTGACCACAGGGGCAAGCAATTCAGTCAAGGCATCTACGCGTTCTTGTAGCCCGTCTTTCTCAACTTGTACTTCTGCCGGTAACGCATTTACTGCATTTTGTGCGATGGCTTTTAGTTCGGCAGCTTCATCAATCGCAGCCTGGGCAACTGCCTGCTCTGCTGGTGTGATGAGACCATTACCATCTGTATCCGCATCAGCAATCGCTTGCTCGGCTTCGGCATAAGCTGATTCCGCTGCAGCCACCGCCGCTTCTGCATCCGCGATTAAGCTGTCCGTTGCATCGTCAATCCCATTGCCGTCTTGGTCATTCACCGCTGGAACTTCAAGATCCGTCAAGGCATCCAGACGATCTTGCAGACCATCTTTGTCTGTACTTTCTGGTAACGCAGTCACAGCGTCTTGTGCCGTTTGTTCAGCTTCAGTTGCTGCATCCACCGCATCTTGAATCGCTTGCTGTTCTGCTGGGGTGATCAGGCCATCTTCTTGAGCACCTGCAATTACATCTTCTGCTGCCTGGTGTGCATTTTCAGCATCAGTCACCAGGGCTTCCGCTGCTTCAACTGCATCATCTTTACCATTGCCATCCGCATCAGTAACAGGCGGTACGCTAATCCCTTCAAGATTATCGAGTCGATCTTGCAACTCTTCTTTATCTGCACTTTCAGGCAAGGCTGTGACTGCATCTTGCGCAGTATCTTTGGCTTCTGCTGCTGCATCTGCCGCGTCTTGAAGCTGCGCTTGCTCTTCTGAGGTAATCAAGCCATCTTCTTGCGCCTGATTTAATAGATCTTCTGCTGCTTGTTGTTTGTCTTCTGCATCTTGGACCAAGGCTTCCGCTGCTTCGACTGCATCATCTTTACCATTACCATCCGCATCAGTAACAGGCGGTACGCTAATCCCTTCAAGATTATCGAGTCGATCTTGCAACTCTTCTTTATCTGCACTTTCAGGCAAGGCTGTGACTGCATCTTGCGCAGTATCTTTGGCTTCTGCTGCTGCATCTGCCGCATCTTGAAGCTGCGCTTGTTCTTCTGAGGTAATCAAGCCATCTTCTTGCGCCTGATTTAATAGATCTTCTGCAGCCTGTTGAGCCTCTTCTGCTGCAATCACTAGTTGTTCTGCAGCTGTAGAATCTACTGGTGTATTTGATGATGCACTATCAGAATCTGAACCTACCGCAGCAATAGTCGCTCCTGCAGCTACAGCTCCAGTGACCCAAGGCATCAGGGCAGCAAGTGTATCAGCGTATAACAGTGGACTAATCGTTTCGATAAAATGATATTTAATTGTAGGAAGGATCTCGCCAGCAGCATTTGCGAACTCTGCCCAATACAGCTGCTCTCCATTATCAAAAACAATATGATGGCTATCTAATGGGTCATCAAAATAGCTTTCGATCACTACCTTTTCGCCATTTTTCAGGTTCACTATTGCTGCATTTCCCTCTCGAGTAATACTCGCCACATCCTCAATTGCTGTATCAATCTTGACAACAGAGTTTTCAGATAAAGTAACCGTATTCGTATCAGCAGACAGCAATAACTGCTGTGTCTCTTTCGAAGTAACCGCTATATTTGGCATACCCTCTTCCTTTTTTATGATCGTATCTTTATGTAAAGTTAGGTTTTGAAATTATTATTCTTCTTAGCAAGAGTTGGCATTTTTATCTAGTTTATACTCAGAACATACTGATTAATATTTCTTATCAAAATACTCGGATTTAAAAACTAAAATTTAGAATGTGATAAGCATTTGTTTTAATTATTTTTTTAAAACGAGACATAATTATCAATTAAACCAAACAAATGCAAAATTACCATCACTTTTATTTATTTTAATCACATCACATAAATTAACTTATTGTATTGAAAATGTTAAAAATTATACAGCAAATACACACAATTACAAACAAGATAAATATAAATAAAAAAAGTTACATTAATTCTTTTTAAGTATTTGAAGATTATTAAAAAACAAAAAAGACGCGATACGCGTCTTTTTATAAAAATTCTGAATCTTTAAGCCGGAATACGTAACACCTGTCCAGGGAAAATATCATCCGCATCTTTTAACAAAGGACGGTTGGCTTCAAAGATTTTATTGTACTGATTGGCATCACCATAAAATTCTTTTGAGATTTTAGACAGGGTATCGCCTGATTTAACTGTATAGAATTTACTTTCTGGTTCAGGTGTTGCCACGGTCATCTGATCATCCACTTGCGCAACATGATCAATATTGCCCACCGCCAGTACAATTTTCTCACGATCAGCCTGGCTTTGTACCTGTCCTTTAATCGTGGCTAAATCGGTCTTGCCATTATAGTTCACAGAAAGGCCCGTAATTGGCAAGCCTAAAGATTTAATATGTCCCAATAATTTATTGGCCATTTCCTGTGCAGACGGTTCTGCTGGCGCCGCCGGTGCAGCCGGTTGTTGCTCTGCCGGGGCAGTATTTTTCTTACCAATACCTTTTACAAAATCAAAAAGTCCCATTGTTATTCTCCAGCTTTTATTTGATGCAATTGATTTTTATCAATCATTTGGAATTGCGTGCTTTCTTTTTATAACGAAAAAATACACAGGAGAGCGTTGCGCTTGGTTAGATAAAAGTAAGCTTATGTAATTTCGGCCTGCCATAAAAAAACCACCCAAAAGGGTGGTTTTTCTTAGCATCTGCTAAAAATCTTTAATTAACCAAGTTTTTTAGTCACATAGTCAATTGCAGATTGAACAGTTGTAATTTCGTTTGAATCTTCATCGGGAATTGTGATGTCGAAATCATTTTCGAAAGACATTACAAGTTCAACCAGGTCCAGAGAGTCTGCACCTAAGTCATCCATGAAAGATGCTTCGTTTTTAATCTCTTCAGCTTTAAGACCAAGTTGTTCAGCAACCGCTTGTTTAACGCGTTGTTCGATATCGCTCACAGGAATTCTCCTCATTGCTTGTGGCGTTTTTAATGCCGTTAGTTTAATTGAATCTATAAGTTTTTGAAAGTTTATACATGAGCTTAATTCATGTATAAACCACCATTTACATGTAACACTGTACCAGTGATGTAACTTGCTTTGTCAGAAGCCAAGAAACTCACTGCATTGGCGATATCTTGTGGATCACCTAAACGGTTTAATGCCACTTGCTCACTCATTTTTTTGCGAATTTCTTCACTTAACTGTTCGGTCATTTCTGTTGCAATAAAACCGGGTGCAACAGAGTTGACTGTAATTTGACGGCTGCCCATTTCCTTGGCCAGGCTGCGGCTAAATGCCTCAATCCCTGCTTTGGCCGCAGAGTAGTTGGCCTGTCCCGGATTGGCAAAGTGTGCCACCACTGAACTAATATTAATAATGCGACCGAAACGCGCTTTGGTCATGCCTTTCAGTACACGTTTAGACAAACGGTAAACGGCTTTCAGATGGATGTTGAGGATATCATCCCAGTCATCTTCAGACATACGCAGTAACAAATTATCTTTGGTAATACCAGCGTTGTTCACCAAGACCAGTACCGGACCATAGTTTTGTTCGATGTCCGAAATGAGCGCATCAATTGCCTCGCCATTACGAACATCCAGGACTTTACCCGCACCCTGTTCACCAAAGCCTGTGCTTAGTTTTTCTGCACCTGCTTCAGAAGTTGCTGTCCCAACCACAAAATAACCGTCTTGAATAAGCTGCTGAGCGATGGCTGCACCAATCCCTCGGCTTGCACCTGTCACCAATGCGACTTTGCGTTCTTGTGTCATGCAATTTTCCCTTCAGCCACTAAAATGGCATTTAAGGCATCCTCCAGACGACTGTTACTGTCAATCGGGAATGCTTTTTCTATGTGAGGTAAGCGTTTTGCAAGGTTCGCCAATACGTTTCCTGGACCACATTCAACAATGTACTGAATGCCCTGGTCTTGCAGGTACTGCATGGTGTTTGTCCATTGCACAGACTGATACAATTGAGCAGTCAAAGCCTGACGCAATTGAGCAACATCAGTTGCTACAGCTGCGCCCACATTTTGTATTACAGGAATGCTTGGTAGCTCAATGGCAGTTTGTTCCAAAGCTTGTGCGAACTGTTCTGCAGCCGGTTTCATCAGTGAACAGTGCGATGGCACTGACACCGGAAGCGCAATAGCTTTGGCTGAATTTTCTTTGGCGAGTGCGATGACTGCATCTACCGCTGCTTTATCACCAGCAACTACCACCTGACCTTGGGCATTGTAGTTGGCTGCTTCAACTGAACCGGTGCCTTGTGCGGTAGCTTGCGCACACAGTTCAATCACTTTGGCATCTCCCAGACCCAAAATGGCCGCCATAGCACCCTGGCCTGGTGGCACAGCCGACTGCATGAGTTTGCCACGCAGATTGACCAGCTTCACGGCATCACCCAGTGATAACGCACCAGCCGCTACCAGCGCGCTGTATTCGCCCAGAGAGTGGCCAGCCAGATATTTGGGTGCTACACCACCCAGCTCCAGCCAGACACGCCACAATGCAATACTGGCGGTCAATAAAACCGGCTGGGTAAATTCTGTTTGATCTAAACCTTCACCACTTTGCGCAATGTGCCATAAATCAAAACCGATTGCGGCCGATGCTTCCGCAAAAGTTTCACGCACACCAGCAAACTGTTCTGCAAGTTCTGCCAGCATGCCGACTTTTTGTGAACCTTGTCCAGGAAACACAAATGCAGTTTTTGTCGCTTGCTCGAATCGTGTAGCAGACATATAAAAATCCTTTCGTGTAGAGCTGTTTTAAACAGGGTACGCCCCTTCAACAGTTCTTTTTTATGTAAGCTGATCGTTGGTGCGAAAATTTAACACTATTTTTCGGGCGAAGTAATTGCGAAAAACAACAAAAAAAGGGAGCTTACGCTCCCATTTTTTCCACTAAGCTTGACGCTTAATGCTTGTCAACAATTATTCAGCATCAGCTGCTTTAGCGAATAATTGACGACCACGGTAGATACCATCTTTAGATACATGGTGACGACGATGAGTTTCACCAGTAGCTTGGTCTACAGTTAATGCATTCTCGGTTAAAGCGTCATGTGAACGGCGCATGTCACGGCGAGAGCGACTTTTACGGTTTTGCTGAACGGCCATGATGGCTCCTTACAAAGATCGAAAAAATGGATCAGAACAAATTCAGTTGTCTTAACGCAAAATTATAACATAATTTTTAGTTAAGTTTACCCTTCAAACTTGCCAAAACATCAAACGGATTATCCCGTTTTTCTTCGACATCGTTCTGAACGGCAGGTTGATGCTTGTGTTCGCAAGCGTCATGCTTAGGCGACAAAGGCAGCAACAATAACAGTTCATCTTCTATAAGTGCGAGTAAATCAGCCGTCGCCGGTGAATCATAATCACCTTTGCTGGTTGCTTCACTTTCACCCAGAACAATGAAATCAGCATCCTCATCCAAGCGCTCTATCAGTGACTCATCATCTACAAGCGCTAAATGGAAGTCTAAAACAAGGTCAATTTCCACAGTATCCAGACAGCGCTGGCATTCCATTGGAACTTGTGTTTCAACGTGACCATCTAGCCATGCAATGCGATGATAGGCATCCATTGATAGCTTACAGTCTATGTTAATCAATTGATCATCAATTGATCCAACAGCTTCACGAGCAATACGAGCAAAGCGAGACAATGGCAGGGTACCTGACCATGTAAAGCCCTGTTCAGCCCATTTAAACGGCTCAATCTGTGCCGGAAAGGTATTTGCTGACATAATTAAGGCGGCAATTCTACAAATTCATCAGTACTCTGTCAAAGATTAAGATACAATTTTGTACTTATTTAGACAGACCAATTGGGTAAATTAAGTCATGCATCTGTTGCAGCCGCAAACAGAAGTGAATGTTTCATCACTCGTTAGCACACTTTCAACGCTCGATTCTGACATTTCACCTGACCAAGTGCAACTCTCGGACTGGTTGAAATTATCGACAGAATCAGAATACGTCGATTGGCTCATCTTACACTTTAATCACTGGTTTTCCCACCACAATGTCAACCTGGTGCGTGGTGATTTTGAACCGGAGTATTTTCCCGTCACCGCAGACACCCCTGCTCGCATCCAGTTTGCGCATGGTTTCTTTAACAGTGCCCTGCATGAAATCAGTCACTGGACCATTGCCGGTGAGGAACGCCGTAAACAGCCCGATTTAGGCTACTGGTATGCTCCGGATGGCCGCACGGCTGAGCAGCAGGCCCTGTTTGAGCAGGTCGAAATCAAGCCGCAAGCCATTGAATGGATGTTTGCCACTGCATTTGGACGCAAATTCCGGGTTTCTTTAGATAACCTGACCGGTGAAGGCGGCGATGGTGCCTGCTTTAAAGACAATGTTTATGCCCAGGTACAGCGTTATTTTCGTGGTGAAGCCAAACTGCCACGCGATGCCAAACGCTTTATTGACTGTATCTGTTTATGTACCCGGCATGGCAAAAGCTTACATAGCGATGAATTTGCAAGAGAAATGCTTGATTAAATTACATAAATCAACGCTCTGGATATACAGAGCTTTGTACAATGGTCTGAAAAGCGAATCATCATCAGATCAGGAGAAAAGAATATGCTGCATTTAAGAGTTCATCCTGAAAATCCTCAGCCCCGTTTAATTAGCCAGGCAGTAGAACGGATTCGTGCCGGCGATGTGGTGGTCTATCCTACCGATGCAGCCTATGCCATTGGCTGCCAGATTGGGAATAAAGCAGCCATGGAACGGATTGCCCAGATTCGTGGTCTTGGTCCTAAACATCAATATGCAATTTTATGTTGTGACCTGTCCGATATTGCCACTTATGCCAAGGTCGATAATGCCATGTATCGCCTGCTGAAAAACAATACCCCGGCAGTGACCACTTTTATTTTACCGGCCACCAGTGAAGTGCCGCGCCGTCTGATGCACCCGAAAAAGAAAACCATTGGCCTGCGTATTCCGAGCAATCCGGTTTGCCAAATGTTACTGAAAGAGCTGGATGAACCGCTCTTGACCTCCACCCTGATTTTACCGGGGCAGGATGATCCACTGGATGATCCTTATGATATTGAAATGCAACTTGGTAAACGTATTGATGTGTTTATTGATAGTGGCCTGGGGACTTTAACCACCACCAGTATTGTCGATTTATCTGGTGATCAGCCGGAAATTATCCGTCGTGGTATTGGTGATGTGAGTGCGTTTGAATAACGGCGCTCAGCGCCACCTCAGGAGGAAACGGTATGGATTTATTTTATCTGTTGCTCAACCTTCGCGAGTTTCCCAAAAGCCAGCTAATCTATGCGACCCAACCCTGGTCTCTGGAAGCTGAGGCTCTGCTGCTGGATGCAATGCCCAACCCGGCTGTCGTGTTCTCTATCGAACAACAGGCATATCATCTGCTGTCGAGTGTTGAAGAGGCCTATATCCTGTCCTTAAGATTAGGCCGCCAGAACCTGTGCAGCCGTGAAATGTGTCAGCAACTGCTGGAACAGCTTGAGCAGTCCGCTTTATCACGTGCTTGATCGGAGTTAAGCTTTTCTTGCTAAAACCCTTATCTGTATGCGCTTTTAGGCCATATCTTCTACTGTATTGAACGTGATTTTTCCTGCTTTTTCGCTGCAGAATTGCCATCTACTTTTGCTTTTTTTCGCTTTTAGTCATTTGGGTAATTTATTTCATGGTCAATTTCCATTAAACTACGCGCAATTAACTCCATGCTTTCTTTTCGATGTGAGATCGAATGTAAAGCTCTTTTCATGCCTTTGAAAATTCGCGTGGCCTAAAACTGTAATGAATCAATCTGTGCATCCTGCTATGGACCAAGTCCCGCACATCCGCGTTTTGGATGAGTGGCAAGAGACGATTCCTGAGGATTTATATATTCCTCCTGCAGCATTTGAAATTCTGTTAGAGCATTTCGAAGGCCCGCTCGACTTTCTGATTTACCTGATTCAAAAAAACGGCTTTGACCTGCTACAGGTTGATATCGCACCGATTGCCTCTCAGTATTTGGCTTATATGGATGCGATGAAATCCCTGAATATTGAGCTAACCGCAGATTATATGGTGATGGCTGCCCTGCTGGCCGATTTAAAATCGCGTTTGCTGCTGCCGAAACCCAAAGCCATCAGCGAGCTGGAAAAAGATCCGAAGCAGGAACTGATTGACCGGCTGGAAAATTATTTACGTATTAAACAGGCGGCTGAACGTCTGGGGCAAATGCCGGTGTTAGAGCGTGATACCTTTAATACCCATGTCAGCCTGGGCCAAGTGGCGTATAGTAATGAGGGTCATGAGGCCAGCCTGTTACGTGATGCGCTATTTTGTGTATTTAACCGCCCTGAACCGGTGATTCACCAAATTCAGCAGGAACCGGTGTTACTGGAAGAACGGATTGCCTATATTGAAGCAAAGCTGCAAAGCGGTGAAGTGCTAGCGTTTGCCGAGCTGCTCAAGCCGAGCCAGGGCCGTATGGGCATGGTCGTGACCTTTATGGCGATTCTGGAACTGACCCGTCAGCAAAAAGTGGCAATTGTTGCCAGTGGTGTCGAAGCACCGCTGGCCATTCAGGGAGCACAGGCCTAATGTCAGAGCAAACCCTTAACATGTCCAGTGATGAACAGCATCATGAAGTGCTGATGCAGCTAGAAGCCATTATTTTTGCCAGTGATGCACCGGTATCGCTGGCACGTCTGAAAGAAGCATTTCAGGCACGCTATAGTAAGGCAGAATTAAAAGTCTTTTTACAACAACTAGCCATGCTGCAACATGGCCGGTCTATTGAACTGGTTGAAACTGCGCAAGGTTTCCGTTTTCAGGTACGGGCCAAATATCGTACCCTGATTGCACAGGCCTGGCCGGAACGACCAACCCGTTTATCCCCGTCTTTACTCGAAACACTGGCTGTGATTGCTTACCATCAACCGGTGACCCGAGCAGATATTGAACAGATTCGCGGAGTATCAAACAACAGTCAGATTCTCAGAACGTTGTTTGACTGGAACTGGATTAAGGAATCCGGTTTCCGGGAACTCCCTGGAAGACCCGCGTTGTTAGTCACAACGCCACAATTTTTAAATGCATTTGGCCTGACCTCTGTCGGTCAATTGCCTCCCCTGCAGGATGCCAAGGAAGCTTTCATGCACCTCGATGCCCAGGCACCGAGATCGTGAATAGGTGAACTGTTGATGATAATTTCTAAGGTTATGCTGTCATGAGTGAAAAATTGCAAAAGGTACTGGCACGCGTTGGTTTGGGTTCTCGCCGTTATATGGAAGAAGTCATTGCCGCTGGTCGTGTAAGTGTCAATGGCCAAGTGGCCCAGGTGGGTGAGCGTATTGAACCAGACGATGAGCTTCGTATCGATGGTCGTAAAGTCAGCTTCCAGATTGAAGATGAAATCCGTCGCCGTGTGCTGATTTACTACAAACCGGAAGGTGAAATCTGTTCACGTAACGATCCGGAACAACGCCCGACCGTATTTGATCATTTACCATCAATCGCCAATGATCGCTGGGTCATGGTCGGCCGTCTGGATATCAACTCGACCGGTCTGTTACTGTTCACCAATGATGGCGAACTGGCAAACCGCCTGATGCATCCATCCAATGAAATTGAGCGTGAATATGCGGTCCGTGTAATGGGTGAAGTCACGCCACAAATCCGTAACAACATGCTGCGTGGTGTGGTACTGGATGATGGCCCGGCCAAGTTTGAATCCTTCTCTGAAATTGGTGGTGATGGTATCAACCGCTGGTATCAGGTGGTGGTAAAAGAAGGTCGTAACCGCGAAGTACGTCGTATTTTCGAATCTCAGGGCTTAAAAGTTAGCCGCCTGCTACGTACCCGTTATGGTACCGTGATTCTGCCACGTGAACTGCGTACTGGCCGCTGGATGGAACTGGACAAGAACGACATTGACAACCTGACCAAAGCGGTTGAGCTGAAACCACGTCAGGGAACCGGTCTGTACGGTATGGCTAAACGCCGTAATGAACGTATGCAGGAAAAACCGATGGCAGCACGTCGCGGTGGTTTCTTGCGTCAGCAGCGCCGTGACAATGAAGCAGCGCCAACGTCTTCAACCCGCGGCCCGCGTGATGATAACTTTGGCAATCGTGAACGTCGTGAAAACCAGAATGGCACACACTTTGCCCGCCGTGATAACCCAAATGGCAACAGCTTTGGCCGTCAAGAGCGTGATGAACATGCGCCACGCAAACCATTTGGCAACAAAAGCTTTAGAAAGTTTTAAACTGCCCAGCAAAAAGCCACTCAATTGAGTGGCTTTTTTTATCACAGTTTTAATCCAAAACTGGAATCTCAATCCATTTTGCCTCTGGAAAATGCCGAGCCAAATAGGTTTTTAAATACTCAGCGGTATCTTTAGAAATCAGCGGATCTTGTGATTCATCTTTCAGGTTATAGGCCAGCGCATACAGCGACAGCCCTCGCGCCATCAACGCTTCCAGACTTAATAAGGTATGGTTAATGCTACCCAGACGTCCTGAACTGACCAGAATCACCGGATACTGCTGCTCGGCAATATAATCAATCGTTAACATTTCCGTGGTGAGCGGCACCATCAGGCCACCAGCGCCTTCCAGTAGTACCACATCAAAACGCGCTGCCAGTTGCTCTGTCGCCTGACGGATGTTATTGAAATCAATCTCACGGCCATCAATTTTGGTGGCCAGATGCGGCGATGCCGGATAAGTGAAAATTTCGGGCATGGTCAGTTTGCTGTCATCTTCAGGCAACCAGCCACAGCCCATCATCTCCCGATGTTGCTGGATATCTTCCGAAATATCAGTATTGCCAGTCTGAATCAGCTTTTGGGTGATGGTTCGCTGTCCTTCAGCACTCCAGACCTTGGCCAGATAACCGGTGGTATAGGTTTTGCCAATTCCGGTATCAATTCCACTGACAAAATAGATCTGTGCCATTAGCCTGTGCTCCGTGCAATACAATAAATCGGATGATAACTGAGCAGATATTCCTGCTGGCCGGCCACATTCAGCCGGGAAAACTGCCGATAGGCCTGATAAAACTGCTGCAAACTGTGTTTGGTCCAGCGGTGCCCGGAAGCGGTACCCGTGACCCCGGTGGCTTTTAAATGCTGCAATACCTGACGTGGATGTTCAAAAGCCAGGGTTTTGACAGTTTCAGACAAATACACAATTTCGAAGCCTTGTGACTCCAGACAGCGGCGCAGTTCCGGCAGGCTGAAATAATCCAGCCCCTGCCCGGTCAGGGCTTTAATTTCCTTGAGATTGTCCGGACCAAAACTAGAAAAACATAAATAACCCGAAGGCTTTAAAGCATGGGCGATTTTGGCAAACAGCTGCTGCAGATTCTGCATCCATTGCAAGGCTGAACTCGAGATCAGCACATCCAGCTGTTCTGGAAAAGCGATCTGCTCGGCATCGCCAATCCACCATTCGGTTCGGGAAGTAGAAAACGGTTGCTGCTGGACTTCCGGATACAGGTCATTGAGCAGCAACTGCTGCACCTGAAAGTGCTGCTCCAGCGCACGGGTTAAAGCCCCCGTACCACAGCCAATTTCAAACACCCGTCCCAGTTTTCGACTGGTTAGATGTGACTGCATCAGCCGAACCAGTTGCTGGCAAATCTGCTGCTGAATCACCGCATGCTGCAAATAGCTGTGATGCGCCTGGGCAAAACGCCGTGCCACTTGCGATTTATTTACAGACATCGCTGACTTGTCCATCATAACAGCGCCACGCATTGCGCCAGCTCACTGGACTGAATCTGCGCGGTCAGGCAAATCCTCAGCCGTGAACTGTTTTGCGGTACGGTCGGCGGACGTACCGGCATGATATAAAACCCAGCCTGCTGTAGCTGCTGTGCCTTTTGTACGGCTTTTTCCGATTCGCCCAGAATTACCGGCACAATCTGCGAGGTCGATGGACAGGCATAGCCTTTGGCTTCAACCTGCACTTTTAATTCCTGACTGATCTGCTGTAAATGCTGGCGCTGGGCTTGCATCTGCAACATCTTCTGGAACATAAACCGGGTCCAGGCCATATTCAGCGGCGGCTGCGCGGTACTGAAAATCAACGGGCGCATGCGGTTAATTAAATAGTCACGGATTAGCGGATGGCTAATCAGATATCCACCGACTGATGCCAAGGCCTTGCCAAAAGTCCCCACCAGAAAATCAATCTGCTCCAGCACCGCATACTGCTCTGCACAGCCCAGCCCCCGCTCTCCACGTACGCCAATAGCATGTGCTTCATCAACATACAGCATCACTTTCGGATAACGCTGCTTTAACTGCACCAGTGCCGCCAGATCGGTTTCATCACCATCCATACTAAAAATGGATTCGGTCACGACTATAATCCGTTCAATTTGCGCATCGTCATGATACTGTTCCAGCAGCCGGGCCAGATGCGCCAGATCATTATGCCGGTAGCGCACCGCCTTGGCAGAAGATAAACGGATACCATCAATCATGCTAGCATGGACCAGCTTGTCGGCCAGAATCAGGGTTTTACTGTCGGCCAGTGCCGGTAAAATCCCGATATTCATATGATAGCCACTGTTAAACAGCAAGGCGGCACGGCCAAAGGCCTGACTCAGACTCGTTTCCAGCTGCTCATATTCCCGGAAGTTCCCGGTCAGCAAACGCGACGATGAGGCGCTCATACGGCGCTCGGCTGCGGGGGTTAAGTCAAAAAATTCTTCACGCAAGCTGACATCGCTGGCCAGCCCCAGATAATCATTACTGGACAGATTCAGCATGCGCTGCCCGTGAATCTGAATCATGCGGCCATGTTGCAGATTGGACTGAAACTGGCGCAAATTGGCAGTGCGTTTTAACTGTTCCAGCTGCTGGGCATAATGGTCGAGCAAACTCATGCGGCATTCTCCTGCATCTGGCGAACCACCTCGGTCAACTGGGTCAGCAAGTAGTGCAGTTCATCTGCTGAAATCACATACGGCGGCATCACATAAACCAGTTTGCCAAATGGCCTCACCCAAATGCCCCGCTGTACAAACTGCTGCTGCAGGCTTTGCATATCGACTGGTGTAGTCAGTTCAACCACCCCAATTGCGCCCAGCACCCGCACATCCTGTACATGGCTCAGCTGAGCCAGTGGCGTTAAAGCCTGTTTCAATTGCTGTTCAATCTGCTGAATCTTGGCCTGCCAGTCCTGTGCCAGCAAGACTTGAGTACTTTTCAGTGCCACCGCACAAGCCAGCGGATTGGCCATAAAAGTCGGGCCATGCATAAACACGCCAGCTTCCCCCTGACTGATGGTGTCTGCCACCTGCTTGCTGGTTAAAGTTGCCGACAGGGTCATATAACCACCCGTCAGTCCTTTGCCAATACACATGATATCCGGCTCCACTCCGGCATGTTCCCAAGCAAATAACTTGCCGGTACGACCAAAGCCGGTGGCAATTTCATCAAAAATCAGCAGCAGACCATACTGCTCGCATAAACGCTTGGCCTGACGCAAATATTCAGGATGATAAAAGCGCATACCGCCCGCGCCCTGTACAATCGGCTCTAGAATCAGTGCGGCCAAGGTATGCTGATGCTGGGCCAAAGCCTGTTCCAGATCGGCAATATCATCTGGGTTCCAGTCTTCATCAAAGCGGGTTTGTGGTGCGTGTACAAATAAGCGATTCGGCAGACTTGAACCAAAAATCTGATGCATGCCAGTGACCGGATCGCAGACCGACATCGCATTCCAGGTATCGCCATGGTAGCCGGAACGTGGAGTAATAAAATTGGTTTTTTGTGGCTGGCCTTGCGCAGTCCAGTACTGCACCGCCATTTTTAACGCGACTTCAACCGCCACGGAACCGGAATCGGCATAGAAAATCTTATCCAGACTCGGCGGAGTAATTTGCAGCAGTAATTTGCCCAGCTCAATGGCCGGATCATGGGTCAGACCGCCAAACATGATATGTGACATCTGCTGCAGCTGGTCGGTCACAGCCTGATTCAGTTCAGGATGGTTATAGCCATGAATAGCACACCACCACGATGACATGCCATCAATCAGGCAGCGGCCATCTGCAAGTTCAATGGTCGCGCCATAAGCCCGCTTTACCTTGAAAGTTGGCAGTGGCTGGGTCATGGAAGTATAAGGATGCCAAAGATGTTGCTGGTCAAATAAATCGGTCATCCCGGACTCCCTGTCTGGTTTAAAATCTGCATGAGCTCAATCTTACTCCCGCCACACAGAAAAAGAAATTGCGGGAATTATCATTTCCGCTGAAGGGTCAGGAGAGTTGCTCTAAATAGTCAATAATTTTCTGTGTAACCACATCTGTTTCAAATAGCGGGATACCATGCGAGCCAGCAACCACCTCAACCTGAAGATTTTTTGCAGCTAAATTCTGTAAATCTTCTGCAACTTGGCAAGGAACCAGCTGATCTTCATGTGCCAGCAAATGATATTGTGGAGCCGGATAATTTTTTAAGATGGTCACCAGATTAAGCTGTTCCAGCAAAGCTAATCCCTGTTTTAACAAGGTTAGAGATTGCGGCTGGATTAAACTTTGTAATTTCTGTAAATCCTGCCGGCTCTGGGCACTACCCTGACAGACCAGATAACCAAAACGTTTTAAGGTCGCGGCCGCATCTTTGGCAAAGCCCTGTTTAAACTGCTGAAAAGTCTCGGGAACCATCCCGTGGGGCCACGCGTCTTGCGCAACAAAACACGGATTCGAAGCCAAAGTAATGAGCGCTTGCGGCGCCTGTCCGGATTGCGCCAGTGCATCGGCCAGTAAGGTTGCCAGCTGCCCACCCAGAGACCAGCCCATCAGCACGCTATAGCCTTTGGCCCGTTCCAGCTGCTGCTGGAACTGTACCGGATCCGCCGCATTAAAAATGTTCAGGACATCGACCTGAATGCCGTGTTGCATTAGGCTATGTTGTACAGGCTGTAACAGGCCGGTTCCTCCGCCCCATCCGGTGATCAAAAGTATACGCTGCTGCATTGTGCTGTCTCTGTTTCCATCTAGTCGCAGTATAGTAAAAATAGCAACGCCTGCACTGCATCAAAATCGCCAAATCTTGGCCATAAAAAAACCCGGCCAGTGTCGGGTCAATGTTGGGTTGGGCTTACATTTGCGATTGAATGTAGTTCTGCAAACCAATGAGTTCAATTAAACACAACTGTTTTTCCAGCCAGTAGGTATGGTCTTCTTCGGTATCTGACATTTGCTGACGCAGCATGTCACGGGTGATGTAATCGCCCTTGTCTTCTGCCAGCTTGACGCCTTGGGCCAGTTTTTCACGTACCTCATACTCCAGCTTTAAATCGGCTTTTAAGCAGGACAGCACGTCGGTACCAACGTCAATATCATCACGTTGCATATTCGGAGTGCCTTCAAGGAACAGAACCCGGCGAATCAAGGCATCGGCATGTTGTGATTCTTCCTGCATCTCATGGTCGATGCGTTCATAAATCTTGCTCAGGCCCCAATCTTCATACATACGCGAGTGAATCAGGTATTGATCACGAGCAGCCAGTTCGCCACCGATCAACATATTTAAATAGTCTACGACTTCTGGATTGCCACGCATTTTCATTACTCCCTTACGAATACGCTCATTATGGCGAAAGCCAAGCCAAGTTGCAAAAGATAATTTGTGTAAATATATGATTTTTATATAATTAAAATGAGAAGCATGTGCATTTACAGTTCTGGATTCAAACTTTTCCACATAAAAAAGAATTGCTTGCGCACATTTGTCTGATTTTTCATCAGCCCAAACATACAAAGCGGCAAATTTAGAATTTTGTAACTATCAAAAACGGTTCTTATTTCTGCGGTTTTTACGATTTTACTGCTGTGCTTTCTCTGTTTTGATCTATCACCAGATTCAGGCAGCAACCGCTCAATCTAGAGAGCGGTTGCCTGTTGTTCTGTTAGCCCTGGGTCTGGCCATATTCAGCCATCAGGCTCAGGAACTGATCTTCATTCATGACCGGAATACCAAGTTTCTCCGCCTTCTCCAGTTTGGAACCAGCTTTTTCACCCGCCACCAGACACTTGGTTTTACTGGAGACACTGCCACTTACCCGGGCGCCGAGCGCCTGTAGCATTTGAGTGGCTTCATCACGGCCCATTTTGCTTAAAGTACCGGTAATGACCCAGCTTTCACCATTTAACGGCTGACGGGTCGGCGCCAGCGGTGCATCCCAGTGAATACCGGCCGCCAGTAAACGGTCCAGCACTTCCAGGTTATGCGGTGCCTGGAAAAAGTCCAGAATCCATTCTGCGGTAATATCGCCGACATCCGGGGTTTTCTTGAGCGCCTCCAGATTGGCAACACGTAAGGCATCCAGCGTCTGGAAGGTATTGGCCAGCATCCGCGCGGTGGTTTCGCCGACACCTCGAATCCCCAAGGCATAAATAAAGGCGCCCAGCGTGGTTTTTTTACTGCGTTCAATTGCATCGAGCAGGTTTTGTACCGACTTCTCGCCCATCTTTTCAATCTTGAGCAAGGCCTCACGATGTTCATGCAGATGGTAAATGTCCGAAACATCTTTGAGCAGATTCAGATGCAGTAATGATTCCACCCAACGATCACCCAGACCTTCAATATCCATGGCCTTACGCGAAACAAAGTGACGGATGGCCTCAATCCGCTGCGCTGCACAGTACAGGCCACCGGAACAGCGTGCCAACGCTTCGCCTTCCGGCATCACCACCGGCGAATCACACACCGGACAGCAGGCAGGTAGCTGTACGGTTTCAGCCTCCGCCGGACGAAATTCCGGCCAGACTTTTTCAACTTTCGGAATCACATCGCCGCTGCGATAGACACTGACCGTATCGCCAATCCGCACATCTAGACGATGGATTTCACCAATATTGTGCAAGGTGACATTAGACACTGTCACCCCACCCACTGCCACCGGATTCAGGCGCGCCACCGGGGTCAAAGTACCGGTACGGCCTACCTGCCAGTGAATATTTTCAACTGTAGTCAGCGCGGCGACTGCCGGGAATTTATAAGCAGTGGCCCAGCGCGGTTCGCGGCTTAAAAAGCCAAGCTGCTGCTGCTGTTTCAGGTCATTGACTTTAATTACCATGCCGTCAATTTCAACACTCAGCTGCGAGCGTTCCTGATTGATCTGCTCATAGACTTCTTGCACGGCCTGAATGCTGTCACAAACAAAATGACGCTCACCCACAGCAAAACCAAGCTGATGTAACCAGTCCAGGCTTTCGGACATGGTGTTCAGGCCATGATGCGGCACGCACTGGGCAATGCCATAGGCATAAAACGCCAGTGGACGTGAGGCCGCAATTTTCGGATCCAGCTGGCGCAAGCTGCCGGCCGCAGCATTACGCGGATTGGCAAAGGTCTTTTCGCCTTTGGCCAGATTAGCGGCATTGAGTTTTTCAAAACCCGATTTGGGCATCAGCACTTCACCGCGCACTTCCAGAAACTCCGGAATGCTGTACTCCGCTGAAGATAAGATTTTCGGCAGGTTGCGAATGGTTTTAACATTGTGAGTAATATCTTCACCGGTTTCGCCATCGCCGCGGGTCACGCCGCGCACCAGCACGCCATTGGCATACCACAAGGAAATCGCCAGCCCATCAAATTTCAGCTCGACATCATATTGAATGGTCTGGTTGGGTAAACGCTCTTCGGCGCGGCGGGCAAAGGCAAACAGTTCATCCTGGTTAAATACGTTGCCCAGAGACAGCATTGGTACCGCATGGGTGACGCTTTCAAATTTGCTTAAAGGCTGTCCACCGACTTTATTTGTTGGGGTATCGGCCTGAATCAGATCGGGATATTGTTGTTCTAAGGCTTTAAGTTGATGAAACAGCTGATCATACTCACTGTCTGCAATAACAGGCTGATCCAAGACATAATAGGCATGATTATGCTGGGCTAAAATCTGGATCAATTGGCGCATTTGCGCCACCACATCTGCATGTTGAGTCATATGTTCACCATAAAAAAGGGCGGTGATCCCGCCCTTAAAAAATTTTGTCGCTTGGCCGTATTATAGAAACCGGAGGCTGTGGTTTCAATTCAGTTATGCCAGCGAAGCCTGACCTGCGCGATAATCAATCGCCTGATGACGCCAGTGTTCGCGTAATTGCGGGGTTAATTCCAGATGGTTCTGGTCATATACAGTGCCATCAATTTCACGGGCAATCAGACCGGAAATGCTGATCATGGTATCAAAGGCATTTTGCACATCGCTATGTGGCAGGGCCAGGAAAAAGGCCAGACCTTTAACCTGTTCATTCGACAGGGTTTCCAGATCAAAACCGTCGGCACCATTGTCGGTAATTTGCAGCACCGAGAACAGCAGTTTGGAACCATCTTCGTTATAACGGTGGAAGCAGGACATTTCACCAAAGCGCAGACCGTATTTAAGCAGCACTTTAAGGGTTTTCTCCCCCGATAAAATCCGGCGTTCCGGGAAAATATTCAGGGCAATAAATGATTCTGCAGTGGCCAGGGCGCTTTCATCATCTACCAGTTGCTGTTCATGCAGATGCGCATCCAGAATACTGCTTTCTTCTTCAAATTCACGAATATCGGCTTTTTCAATCTGGCTGTTGAGGCTAAATTCAGCTGGCACAGTTTCCGTTTTTTCGGTATCTACCCCAGCTTGAGTCTGTTCAGTCAATGCTGATTCAGGTGCAGATTCAGCAGCATGGGCTACAGCAGTCACGGCAGCGGTAGTAGATGCATCAGTCTGGGTGGTTTCGGTAGAAGCCTGTTCTGCCAGATTTTCTGCCTTTGCTTCTACCTCATTTTTGGCTGCAGGTTCAGCATCTACAGTTGTCGCGGCCTGTGCTTCGGTTTTCACCTGCGCTGTTTCGCTCGGCTCAGTCAGCTGCGTTTCAGTCATG
The DNA here is from genome assembly GCF_013420645.1 of Acinetobacter sp. C15. NCBI lineage: Bacteria > Pseudomonadati > Pseudomonadota > Gammaproteobacteria > Moraxellales > Moraxellaceae > Acinetobacter > Acinetobacter sp. C15. The sequence goes on along the minus strand of NZ_VOXR01000029.1, from coordinate 12,244 downwards.
GCCTGTGGCTCAATTTTGCTGTTTGGCTCGGCGGCAGCAAGATCAGCATCGCCCAAAGTCGGTTCTACGCGCTGGGCCGGTTCAGTCTGCAACTGATGACGGACATGACGCGGAATGATCGGCTGCTGGCTATCGGCATTGACCTGCAGCTCGGAGTCCAGCGAAGGTGCTGCATCGGCCGGTTTTTTCAGGATCATTCTTAAACCGAAACCCATAATAATGAGCGCGATAATAATCCCAATGATTGTGGTGATTTCCATGTTATGCCTCCGCGACTAGACCGTATTCTGTAGCATCTTCTAGATTTACGCTGACTAATTTTGATGTTCCCGGTTCAGGCATAGTAACACCTAATAAATCGGTTGCCATCGTCATTGCCAGCTTGTTATGTGTGATATATATAAATTGCACCTGTTCGGACAGTTCCTGGACCAGGTTACAGAAACGTCCGACATTGGCATCATCCAGCGGTGCATCGACTTCATCCAGCACACAAAACGGTGCCGGATTTAAACGGAAAATGGCAAAGACCAGTGCCAGTGCGGTCAGTGCTTTTTCTCCACCCGACAACAGCGCCAGTGAGCTGTTGCGTTTACCCGGTGGTCTTGCCATTAGTTTTACACCCGATTGCCAGTCATCTTCAAGACTTAAACTGGCTTCACCACCATTAAACACTTTGGGAAACAGCGCCTGCAGTTCAGTATTAATCTGGTCAAAGGTGGTCATAAACAGCTTGCGCGTTTCCTGATCAATACTTTTCATGGCCGCCTGTAACTGGGCCACGGTTTTTTCCAGATCTTCAATCTGATGGCTCAGTTCGGCATAACGGGCTGAAACTTCTTCATATTCTTCTGAAGCCGCCAGATTCACCGCACCCAATTTATCAAACTGCGCCTGGGCTTTTTCTAGCTGCTGCTGATGGGCCGTTACATCAATGTTCAGCCCCGGAATCAGCTCGCTGTTTAAGGCTTTCAGCTGTTCGGAATAATGCTGCAAGTCAGATTTGGCCGCTTGCCAGGCCAGACGTTTTTCTTCCAGCTGGCTACGCAGTTTTTCATCCTGCTGCTGCTGTTGATGACGCTGCTCGGTCAGCTGCTGCTGTTTGCTCTGAATCTGGTTCAGTTCCAGCTGCCATTCATTCCAGGTCTGTTGCAGTTTTTCCGTCTGCTGCTGCTGCTCGGCAAACTGGCTGGCCAGTGCCGGCAATTCCAGCTGCACCGGATCGACAAACTTTTTCGCCTGCTCCATTTGTGCTGCAATCTGCTGATGCTGGGTCTTTAAAAAACCACCATCTTTTTCCAGCAATTCCAGCTGCTGTGTGGCCTGCACCGACTGGCGTCTTAACAGTTCCAGTTCCTGTTGCTGTTGCTGATATAGCTGCTGCGCCTGCTCCAGTTGTGCCGTTAATTCTTCCAGCTGGAATTGCAGGGTTTTATAGTTTGGCAGCGCCTGTTCCAACTTGAGACTCAGCGCATGCAGATCAATTTCCAGATCATCTTTTTGCATGGCATCTTCTTCCAGCTGCTCCTCCAGTTGCTGCAGCTGATGCTGTAATTGCTGCTTCTGCACGGCAAAGGCCTGCGCGGCGCTCTGGATTTTGGCAATCTGCAGATCCAGTGCCTGCAATGCCTGCTGCTGCTGTTTCAGCTGCGCCTGTTGTTCATGAAGCTGTTGCTGCAGCTGCTGGCACTGCTGTTGGCTGATGTTAAAGTCCTGTTCGGCCTGCTGTAACTCGGCCTGTTTCTGGCTCAGTAGCCCATCAATCTCTTCCAGACGGATGCGATGGCTTAAAGCGCCTTGCGCCGATTGTGAGGCTTCATCAAACAGTAAACCAATGACCCAGTCCGGCCCGACCTGATAGCCATCTAGGGTTAGAATGCTCTGCCCGGCCTGTAACTTGGGCTGTAATTGCAATGCCTGCGCCAAATCCTCAGCCAGTGCCACCTGTTGCCATAAAGAAGAAGATGGCGACTCAATCCAGTCCGCCAGACAGCTTAAATTTGCCAGCTGAATCGGTGCGTGCTGGGCAGCAGGTTTTAACTGACGCGCCAGACTGTCCTGAAAGTTGTCATCTGCATCAAGCATTTGCGCATTCAGCCATTTGGCCAGAAACTTCTCAATTAATGCCGCATGCGGTTTGGCAGCATCGTTCAGGGTTAGCACCTGCATTAAGGCGGTGTGCTGTAACTGCTGTTTGGGGCTGTTTTTAATCAGTAGCTGATTCAGGTTTTTCTGCTCGGCCTGGAGCACCTGAATTTCCGATTTCAGTTCAGTACTGCTATTTTTATGCTGATTCAGCAGGCTGTGTGCCTGTTGCAGCTGCTGCTGTTGCGCCTGAATCTGCTGCTCCAGTTCGGCCAGCTGCTGGCTTAACTGAGCTTTGTCCTGGTTCAGCTGTTCGATTTCATCTTGCTGGGCCTGACTTTGCAGCGAGCTGCTCTGCTGCTGCAAGGTGTCTTTTTGCTGTTCAATCCGGCTGATATTTTTTAGCAACTGTTCGCTCTGGGCCAGCATTTGCAGTTTTTGCTGCTGCTGTTTTTCCACCTGCGCCTTAATCTGCTCAAACTGCTGCTGCACCTGTTGCTGCTGGGCTTTGAGCTGCTGCACAGCCTGTGCCTGCTCTTGCGTGCTTTGCTCGGCCTGTTGCAGCTGCTCGGTATACTGTTCCTGCTGGCTGAGTACTGTTTCTAGCTGCAGATCAATCAGCTGCAGACGTTCTTTGGTCTGGGCTTTCTGTTCCTGCAACTGAGCCAGCGTACTGCTGTTTTGCTGGACCAGCGACTGTTTCTGCTCCAGGGTCATTTTCAGCTCAGCCAGTTTCTTTTCAGCCTGCTGCCATTCATTCTGTAATGGTGTCGATTGCTGAATCAGACGCTGGAACAGCTCACTGGTATTGCCCAAATCATGTTCCAGCGTGCTTAGCTCGGAACGGGTCAGCTTGAACTGTTCGCCCAGTTCGGTCATCTGCACAGTATATTCCTGCTGCAAACGGCTGCTCTGCTCGCACTGGAACGATAAAATTTCAATTTTGATGCTGCGAATCTGGCTTTCTAAAGTCTTGTACTGCAGCGCAGTTTCCGACTGGCGTTTTAGGGTTTTGAGCTGGCCTTTCAGTTCACTGGCAATATCTTCCAGCCGCGATAAATTCTGGCTGGTATGATCCAGATGCAGCATGGTTTCACGGCGACGGGCCTGATAACGCGATACCCCGGCCGCTTCTTCAATAAATACCCGCATCTCTTCCGGTTTGGCATCGACCAGACGGTTAATCATGCCCTGTTCGATAATGGCATAGGAGCGTGGCCCCAGACCGGTGCCAAGGAAAATATCGGTAATATCACGGCGCCGGCATTTGGTGCCATTTAAAAAATATTCTGACTTGCCATCGCGGTTGACCTGACGACGCACCGCCAGTTCGGTATAGGCGTTATAAGCGCCACCCAGCTTGCCATAGGTATTGTCAAAGCGCAGTTCGACACTGGCCATGCCCACCGGTTTACGCTTGGCGGTCCCGGTAAAAATCACATCCTGCATGCTGCCGCCACGCAGCTGACGCGCGCTGGATTCACCCATGACCCAGCGAATGGCATCAATCACATTAGACTTGCCACAGCCATTGGGGCCGACCACGGCCGTCCGGTTGGCTTTAAAATGTAAGGTGGTACTATCGGCAAAAGATTTAAAGCCGGAAAGTTTTAAGCTGCTTAAACGCATAATGTCCCGATCAACGGCGTGAGCGGCGTGCCCAGGCCAGTTCAATTTGTTTCATACGGGTCAGAGATTCCAACACCAGATTGCGCAAGTGTCGACAAAAATCATCCATAAATAAAGAGGCTTGTTGTGATTTTCGGATTAAAATTGCATCAATTACCAGTTTAAATAGATCAAACGATTCCTGTAACTCCCGACGTGACGTATTCAGGGTTAAAAAATAGCTGCGCCGTAACGACGGCAGCAACTCTTGATAGAATTTCATCAGGTACAGATTGGCCACCATATCCTGCTGCCGGGCCAGGGTCTGGAAAATCAGGTCATAAAATTTTTCGGTATGGCCCTGCCGGTATTCGGCCTCAATCTGCTCCATCAGCTTTTGCAGCTGTTCAATTTCATGATGGCGCCAGGTTTCTGCAATGCGCTGTACAATCTGCCCCAGCAGCAGGCTGCAGGTATCAAACAGGGCACGCACCTGCTGGGCCGACATTTCCGACACAATCGCGCCGCGCCGCGGAAAAATTTCAATCAGATGGGTGCGTTCCAACAGCAGCAGTGCCTCACGCACCGAACCGCGACTGACATCCAGCTCTTTGGCAATACGCAGTTCCTGAATGCGCTCGCCCTCTACCAGCTCGCCACTAATAATCTGCTCGCCGATATGTTTTGCAATCTGTTCAGATAGACTGTCTGTTTCTTGTTGTTGCATACTGTTCCTGTGTTATTTTTATACCATGCGCGCAGTTGCAGCGGGTCTTTCTTATTGTCTTTTTTACTGGCTTAGCGACCAAATTTCCATGACATTGTCCGACAATTTTCTGTCGCTATAGCCAATTTTCAACCACACCATCAAGCGCTTAAAAATAAGCGCTAAAGCCTTGGTAAATAAAATACAGACCGACGGTGGTCAACAAACCTGAAAAACATTTTTTTAGCATGGCCGGTGACAAAATATGTGCAACTTTTGCGCCAAGCTTGGCGGTCATAAAGCTCATCACGCTAATGCCAATAAAGGCATATAAATGTACATAGCCCCAGGTATTCGGCACGCTCACCTCAGACTGCTGGCCAAACCAGACAAAACCCAGAGCGCCGGCAATAGCAATCGGCAAGCCACAGGCTGCAGAAGTGGCAACTGCTTTTTGCATCACCACACCACAACGGTTCAGGAACGGTACGGTTAAGCTACCGCCGCCAATCCCGAAAATGGCCGAGGCAATCCCAATTCCGCCGCCAGCCAGTATTTGCGCACCGGTTGAAGGCAACTGACGTGAAGGATCAACCGGGGTATTTGAACCACGGAACATGCGATAGGCCACCCACACCGCAAAGAACCCGATCACCAGCTGCAAGCCCTGCCCCGACATTAAATCGGCAATCCCGGCACCAAAAAATGCACCCAGAATTAGGCCGGGTGCCAAATTGCGAAACACATTCCACATCACCGCACCTTTTTTATGGTGCGCCGTGACCGAACTGATGGAAGTTACGATAATGGTCGCCAGTGAAGTCCCGACCGCCATATGCATAATCACGCTAGGATCATAATTCAGCTGGGTAAATACAATGTACAAAATTGGCACAATAATTAAGCCACCGCCCACCCCGAACAGACCCGCAGCAAATCCGGCAATTGCGCCAATCAGTAAATATATGATTAACTCCATAAATTATATTCCACTATTCTCAGATTCATATGGATGTAGAGACTCGACAGTTACAACAACAGCTCAGCGAAGCCGGACAGCTTCCTGAAGTCCTCATTTTAAAACCTGTGACTACATCAACCAATGATGATGTACGCGAGATTGCTCAAAAAGGAATACAGAGCGTTCTGGTCTGTAGCGCCCGACAAACACAAGGCAGAGGACAACGCCAACGGCAATGGGTGTCCCCAGAAGGAAACGTCTATTTAAGCACATTGCTAAATTTACGAACACCCGTAGATGGCCGTTTAGCCCTGGAAATTGCCTTAAATATTTTGCAGATGCCAAGCCTGCGCCAGCTGAACCTGCAGGTGAAGTGGCCGAATGATTTATATAGCCCGCAAGGCAAATGGGGCGGTATTCTGATTGAGCCCCTGTCGACCCAGCAGGTCATTGTCGGGGTGGGGATTAATCTGGCGCCAATTCCGGCCGAGCAGATTGATCAGCACGCCACTTCCCTGGCCGAATTGGGCCTAAATGATATTTCCCGAATTCAGCTGATTGCCGAGCTGTATCTGGCCATTCAGCAGGCACAAGAATGGTTTAACCATAACAGCTATCAACTGGCTTCACGTTTTAATCATCATGCCGCTTTTCAGCAACAGCCGGTAGAATTTGAACATCATGGCGGAGTGGCCCAGGGGCTGTTTTTAGGCATTCAGGATGATGGTGCGATTCAGATTGAAACCGCCTCTGGCGTTGAAGTGTTTTATCAGGGCCGTTTACGCCCGCAGATGCCGGGACAGTGAGCGCAGCACATGAAAAATTTATGGTTAGATATTGGCAATACCCGGCTCAAATACTGGATTACCGAACATCAGCAGATTGTAGAACATGCCGCTGAACTGCATCTGCAATCTCCGGCCGATTTACTGCTGGGCCTGATCCAGCATTTTAAAAGCCTGAACCTAACCCATGTCGGGGTATCTTCGGTACAGGACCAGAAAAACAATGAACGGATTCAGCAGATTTTAAAATTCCTGAATATTCCGGTGATTTTTGCGCGGGTACAGGCCGAATATGCCGGTCTGAGCTGCGGCTATGATATTCAGCAGCTGGGGATTGACCGCTGGTTGCAGGTGCTGGCCGTGGCTGAAGCTGACAAAGATTTATGTGTGATTAGCTGCGGCACCGCGCTGACCATTGATCTGACTCAAGGCCATCAGCATCTGGGAGGTTATATTCTGCCCAACCTATATTTGCAGCGTGATTCGTTAATCCAGCACACCAAAGGCATTCGGATTCCAGAAGCAGCCTTTGATGACCTAAGCCCCGGCACCAATACCCTGGATGCCGTGCATCATGGCATTTTACTGGGGCTGCTCAGCAGTATTGAATATGTCATGCAGCAATCCCCGCGGCAACTGGTGCTGACTGGGGGGGATGCGCCGCTGTTTGCCAAATTCCTGCAGCATTACCAGCCCTTAGTCGAACAGGACTTATTGCTGAAAGGTTTGCAGCGCTATATCCAGCATTACTCCACAGCAAATGAGTCTACACCGCTTATTCCACAATAATATGAGGCAGAATTGCCTGCCAGACTTCCACCAGTTCGGTACAGCCTTGAGAGTCAATAAAATGTCCTTGATGCTGTGCCTCAATGGCTTTGGCATCCAGGCTACGTGCCTGTTCCAGACTGAATTTTGGCAGTACCCGGTCATCGCCAGCTGAGTAAATCACCACCCGATGCGCAATCTGGCGTTTTAGCAAGTCAAAATCAATTTTACAGGCATCAATAAAAGGATTGACCTCGTCCAGCCGGCCCAAACGGCCATTAAAGCCGGCCACCAGCACCACCTGTTTAATTTTCTGGGTTTTCAGTTTCTTGGTCAGAAAGTGCAAAGTGGCAATACAGCCCAGACTATGAGCAATGAAAATGGTGTTTTCGTCAATCTCATCGACCTGCTCATCCATTTGCTGCTTCCACACTTCCAGGGTTGGCGTTGGCGATGGATCGAGTCTTAACACTTTCAGACTGGCTTTTTGCTGGTCGGCATATTCCTGAATCCAGGGAAACCAGTTTTCATCCGGACTGGCGGTATAACCATGTACCACATAAATTTGTGCCATTGTTGTGCTCGCTGTTCGTTCCTGATGCACATCAGTGTGCCCGAAACAGCGCGGCTTTCGGGTAAGCGTCTGTTGGGTTTTCTTAAAGATCACCGCAGCACGCTCGCTTGAATCGCTTAAAAATAGAGAGCAACAAAAAGGCGCACCCGGCGCCTTGTTGTTTTGAATCCCTTATTTTTTCGGTTCTTTACCACCGAACAGCGGGCCCATACCGCCGCCACCACCAAACTGCTTTTGCAGATTGCCCAATGATTTCATCATTTTTGCCATACCTGATGGATTGGCAAATTTCTTCATCATTTTGGCCATTTGCGCATGCTGTTTAATCAGTTTATTCACCTCAGACACATCCATACCACAACCGGCCGCAATACGTTTTTTACGGCTTGGGTTCATCAGGTCCGGATTACGGCGTTCTTTGACGGTCATCGACTGGATGATGGCCTCCATCTTTTTCACCTGCTTCTCTGGGTTTGCCTGTGCAATCGCATCCTGAATACCAGAGTTGCTCATGCCCGGCAGCTTGTCCAGGAAGCCCATCATGCCGCCCATTTTGTTCATCTGTTCAAACTGCATCAGCATGTCTTCAAAGTTGAAGCTGCCGCCTTTTTGCAGTTTTTTCGCCATTTTTTCGGCTTTTTCTTTGTCGATTTTGCGTTCAACTTCTTCGACCAGAGAAAGCACATCACCCATGCCCAGAATACGCTGTGCCACACGTTCCGGATGGAATGGCTCGAGGGCATCGAGTTTTTCACCCATCCCCAGGAATTTGATTGGCTTGCCAGTAATGGCACGCACCGACAGCGCCGCACCACCACGCGCATCACCATCCGTTTTGGTGAGAATGACACCGGTTAATGGCAAGGCATCATTAAAGGCTTTGGCAGTATTGGCCGCATCCTGACCGGTCATGGCATCAACCACGAACAGGGTTTCAGTCGGGTTAATCGCTGCATGCAGCGCTTTAATTTCGTCCATCATGTCATCATCGACATGCAGACGACCGGCGGTATCGACAATTAACACATCGGCAAACTGGATTTTTGCCTGCTCAATGGCACGATTGGCAATATCAATCGGGCGTTCATTGGCATTCGATTCCAGGAAAATCGCACCGACATCCCCGGCCACTGTTTGCAGCTGTTTAATTGCCGCTGGACGATAAACGTCGGCAGACACCATCGCCACTTTTTTCTTTTGACGTTCCTGTAAGAAACGTGCCAGCTTGGCTGCCGTGGTGGTTTTACCCGCACCCTGCAAACCGGCCAGAAGCACCACCACTGGTGGTTTTGCTGCAAGGTCAAGGCTCTCGTTGGCCTCGCCCATCATTTTGGTTAATTCGTCATAAACGATTTTAACGAATGCCTGACCCGGTGATAACTGTGTCATCACTTCCTGACCTAATGCCTCTTCCTTAACTTTCGCGATGAATTCACGAGTTACAGGTAATGCCACATCGGCTTCAAGAAGTGCCATACGTACTTCACGTAACGTATCTTTAATATTGTCTTCGGTTAGCTGCCCTGAGCCAGTAACATTTCTTAAACTCTGCGTGAGTCGTTCTGTTAAGGTATCAAACATTGCAAAATCCGCTTAAAATAGCCATCAGCAAAAAAATGTTTCTTAAAATAGAAAATTTATGCATAAGATGCTATAGGATACTGTAGTTCGCATCGAATTTATATAAATGAATATTCATCATCCTGAAAAAGGTTTGACATGAGCAGTCTCCCCTTGGTTTACACGATTCTGGCATTAATCGCTTATACCACTTCGTTCTGGTATTTATTTATGCATTTAATGTCCAAGCGTGCTCCAAACCATTGGTTTATTGGTATTGTGCTGGGCTTGGGTTTATGTTTGCACGCCGCTGTGCTGTATAACGACATGCTGCTGCCGATGGGCATTAACTATAACGTGTTTAACCTGATGTCCTTTACCTCAGGCTTAATGCTGTTATTAAGTGTGCTGTTTAGTACTTACCGGCCGGTGATTGCGCTAAACCTGATTGGGATTCCAGTGGCCGCAACCGGCCTGATTCTGGGGCATTCCTTTAGCGGTTTAAACCTGTTTGTCGAAAACAATTCTTTAGGTCTGGATATTCATATCCTACTGTCGTTATCGGCCTATGCGGTCTTGCTGATGGCCACTATTCATGCGGTCTTGCTCTGGTTTCAGAACCGGGAGCTGAAAAACAAACAGAAACGCCGGATTTGGGTGAATTTGCTGCCCCCGTTTCAAGCCATGGAAGAGCTGCTGTTTGATATGCTGATTGCCGGCTTTATCCTGCTGACGCTGGCATTGGGTTTTGGTTTCCTAACCATTGATAACTTCTTTGCCCAGCACTTAGCGCATAAGACTGCCTTTAGTATTATTTCCTGGTTTATCTATGGCGCGCTGCTGTTGGGCCGTTATAAATTTGGCTGGCGTGGCCAAAAAGCCATTCGCTTTACCATTATTGGCTTCTTCTTGCTGGCGCTTGGCTTTATTGGTTCCAAGTTTGTGTTACAGATGATTTTGGGCAAGTAAGATGCTTTTGTTCAGTTTGCCTCATTAAAAGCGTGGAACAGTGGTTAAATAATAAGCGTGGAACATGATAAATTATTTAAAAAGCCCAAGTAGCCGTACCTGAGCTTTTTACCATACGATAAGGTTATGATTTATATGGAATAAAAAATAGTATTTCGTATAAGGTGTATTATGTTAATTGTAGAAAATCTTAAACTAATGTGTACTCTTACAAGCTGAACATTTGTGAAAACCAAGCTGTATTAGCAGATCTTCTTCAACCGCATTTTGATCAAAATCATTCTCTTTTTTGTATGACTCCACTAATGCAATAATCAATTTAGCCTTTAACTCAGCAAATTGTTCTGCAATTTCTTTTTCTTCAGGCGAAGAAAATTTAGTAAGTCGCTTAATTTTTTTCGGATCAAAGTACCTCATATTATAAATTTTTTTATGTATATCAGATGTATCTTTGAAAACCAAAAGTTCGCTATAAACAGTATCTAATGCATGATTAATATATTCAAGATTGGTATTTTCTAGTTCATCACCAAATTCAACCACTCCAGAATTATTTTTTTCAACTCGACCAAAATTCGTATCTACAATTTTAAATTCTGCTTTCAGAGCAACAGTTAACGCTGGATGACCTAAATGGAGATTATCCATCTTAATACTATCCCATATGAACTTTCTAAATCGCTTGACCTCTTCAACACCACGATCTTTCACTTCTTTTGGTACATAATAGTTAAACGGTAATACCCCCATTTTTAATTGAATTAATGGATAGAAAATCTAAAGCCCTTGTTATTGTTTAAAAATAGGTGGACAACCATTTACTGACATATGAGGTCGTTCATGATTATAAAAGTACTGCCAGTCAGTTATATAGTCCTGCACCTCGCTCAGATCTCGAAATAAATACTGATTTAGACACTCATAACGTACTGTACGATTAAATCGCTCAACATATGCATTTTGCTGTGGATTGCCTGGTTGACTAAATACATGCTCAATACCATGCTAATCACACCACTTTTCCATCAGCTTACTTATATACTCTGGACCGTTGTCGGTTCTAATGCGTTTAGGTTTGCCTCGCCATTCAATGAGCTGATCAAGTGCTCTCAGCACACGTTCTGCTGGCAATGAAAAGTCAATCGATACATGGGTTGATAACATATTAGTAATAGTGATACGCCTTACAATTACAGGATTTATAGTAATGCTAGGATTTTTCTTGGCGTTTATTGCTACGATGGGTCCACCTATTGCACCTCATATTTGGAATGGGGGTCTAGATGCTGGTATTAGAATAAGCACTGGTGTTATCGGCTTGGGTTCATGTGCTGCTATATTGCTTTGGTTTTTCTGGACACTATGTTGTGATGTTTATCGCTTTATTATTCGTACCAAATAACCTTCGAGAGCATCCTACATTTTGTGTAATTATTGATGAAAGCCACATAGCTGTTACACAGAATATAGGATGCTCTCCATTATTAAGCTTACATACCTATAGGATAGATACTTCTAGCCAATATGGAGGTGTTTTTCCTTTAGAAGCTTGAGAACGTGGCTGAAGAATACGCAATTCATATTTACCTGAATATGGAAGCGTGTAATAACCTTGGTTATCTAGTTCAGAGGAATATTCTCCTACATTGACAGAATCTGATAGATTCTTATTAAATAAATAAGAATCTACATTCCCTCCCGTTGTTTTAACAGAAAGCTTTTGGTTCTTTTTGGCATAAAATGTATAGGAATCGTACTTACTACCCTTTAATTTCCCATAATAGTTAGCTGAACTAGCGCCTTTTTTAAATTGAACATCAACAGTTTTAGCCACTGCATCTGAAGACGCGGCCATGACTGTAGGACTCACCATTAGAACAGGAAGCGCAATTAGAATAGCAGCAGTTAAGTTTTTCATATTTTAAACACTCAAACAGTAAAAAAACGATTTTATCTCAACGCACACTGTCAACCTTTATAGATATGTTATATTAATATTACCAATATAGAGAGTGCATTGATAGGTTACTGAACAAGGCTGCTCATAATCGTTGGTGTTAATTAATTAATACACTAGTTTCTAATTCTATCGCAAACCTAAGGTAATCCTCCCATAAATAACCGAAGTTAAAAGTAGAGGTTAAGCAGCCATTAGAGGTGGCTTTCCTTTGTTAGCTTGATGTGGTCTTTCATGGTTGTAATGCCACAACCAGTTTGTTGCATAATCT
>NZ_VOXR01000028.1:0-34611 GCF_013420645.1 Acinetobacter sp. C15 | reverse complement strand
AATAATTCAAGTGAATTTGTTTGAAAGAAGAACTTTAAAAGCTTTATTTTCACCCGATAAAATACCCATAAAACAAGAGGAAGCTCAAATGAGCTTCCTCTTGTGAAAAATTGTGGGACAGCAATGGCATTGATGTCCCGCTTTTTTTATCGCTGAAATCCGGATCTTGAAAACCATCTCAGCGTTGAATCGGCTTTATTTTAATGCTGCCTGAATGAAGGGATAGGCATTTTTCAGCAAAATGGGCTGGGCTGCAGCCGTCGGATGGATCAGATCTTTTTGCATCAGGGTATTTTTACCGGCGACACCGTCTAGGAAGAAGGGCAGTAATTTGACCTGATAACGCTGGCTCACCACTTTGTAGTTATTTTCAAACGCCTTGCTGTAGGCGCTGCCATAATTGGGTGGCATTTTCATGCCAAATACAATCACCTTGGCTTTGGCCTGTTGACTGTGCTGAATCAGCCGCGCCAGATTATTTTGAATCAGCTGCGGTGGCTGACCACGCAAGCCATCATTACCGCCCAGTTCAATTACCACCACATGCGGCTTATGCGTTTGCAGTAATTTGGGCAAACGTGCCAGCGCGCCGCTGGTGGTTTCGCCACTCACACTTGCATTGACCACTTTATGCTGTTTCGGATACTGTTGCTCTAAACGTTTTTGTAACAGATGGACCCAGCCTTGTTGTGGTTGCAAACCGTAACCGGCACTTAAGCTGTCACCCAGAATCATGATGGTTTTGGCAGACACCAGCATGGGCATGAAGGCAAGCCCCGCCACAGCGAAATAAGCAAAACAACTCATTTTGAAATTGCGAATGTGCATTTAAGGATACTATGACTCAATTCACTACAGATACCGCCATCATGCCACAAAGCATTATTTCTGCCCAACAATTGACACAAAAGATACAACTTGCACAAAAAACACTGACGATTTTTGAAAATTTAAATCTGGAGATCCGGGCGGGGGAACAGGTGGCGATTACTGGTCGTTCCGGTTCAGGCAAATCAACCTTATTGGGGATTCTGGCGACCTTGGATCAGGCCAGTGCCGGGCAGTTAACGGTCTGTGGTGAATCAATTCAGGAGCTGAATGAAGAACAGCGTGCGCTGGTGCGGCTGAAATATATTGGTTTCGTATTCCAGTCGTTCCAGTTATTGCCGCATTTAACCGCACTGGAAAATGTCATGCTGCCGCTACGCTTGCAACCGAATTTTAAATTTGCCGAGGCCGAACACAAGGCGCGTAATCTACTGAAAAAAGTCGGACTGGAACGGCAGGCAGAGCAGACCCCGAAAGTCCTGTCGGGTGGTGAGCAGCAACGGGTGGCGATTGCCCGGGCTTTAATCAGTGAGCCTAAAATCATTTTTGCCGATGAACCGACCGGGAATTTAGATGGCGAAACCGCCAAAGAAATTGAACAGCTGTTATTTCAACTGAACCGTGAACTGGGGACCACCTTGGTGCTGGTGACGCATGATCCGAAACTGGCGCAGCAATGTCAGCGCCATTTTGAACTCAGTCAGGGACAATTGCTGGAACACCCGGCAGGAGGATGAGATGAACCCGTTATTTCGTCCTTTACTGACCCAGAGTTTTAAAAGTACCGGTGTTTATCTGTTACTGATTGCGCTAATTCTGGCAATTAGTGCCACAACCGCGCTGAAATTCAGCAATGAGCAGATTCAAAATGCGGTGGCTTTGCAGGCGGCAGAAATGCTGGCCGGTGATCTGGTGCTGTCTGACAATAAACCGATTGCACCGCGCTGGGAAGCGGCAGCCGATGAATTGGCGCTAAAGCAGTCGCATGTTACGGTGTTTAGCTCGATGGCGCACACCGGCGATGAATTTGTGATGGTGAATGTCAAAGCCATTGATCAGGCCTTCCCGTTACGCGGTGAGCTGCGGGTTGCGCCCCAACCTGCTGCTGCCATTCAACCGGGCGAGGTCTGGGTTAGCCAGCGCGCGATGGAGCTGCTGAAAATTCAGGTGGGCGATACCTTAAATATTGCCGATGGCGCCTTTCAGGTCACGGCCAGCATCGAGCATGATTCCAATCAGGAACTGGGCTTTAGCGGTTTTTCACCGACGGTGATCATTGCCCAGCAAGATGTGGCGCGTACCAATGCCATTCAGGTCGGCAGCCGGATTAATTACCGCTTGCTGATGGCTGGTACACCCCAGCATACCCGCCAGTTCGAGCAGGATTTTAAACAGTATCAGGAGAGCTTGCCCAAGACCCAGGAAATTGACGGGCAGAATATTAGCGAACCAGATGGGCTGCGCCTGCGCAATGCCAGTGAAGGCAATACCCGCTTGATGCGTCCAATTGCCAATCTGGATACCTTTTTACAGCTGGCCAATATTCTCACCATTTTACTGTGCGGCATTGCCATTGCCCTGACCAGCCAGCGCTATGTGCAGCAGAATCAGGACCATATTGCTTTAATGCGTTGCATTGGTGCGACCAAGAAGCAGATTCTGGGCGCTTATCTGACCTTGTTGGCGGTGGTGCTATTACTGGCGATGCTGCTCGGTAGTGCGGTCGGCATTACGCTAGGCTATGGGCTGTTGCAATTGATGTTACAGCTGATTCCGCATTTGCAATTGCAGTTTTCGGCTGTCGAGATGCTGCTGGGGCCACTCCCGATTGCCATGCTGACCAGTGCCGTGGTACTGCTGGGCTTTATTTTGCCAAGTCTGTGGCAGCTGCTCAATACCCCACCAATCCGGGTGATTCGCCAGCAGGAAAAATCAGTCCAGTCGATGCTATGGATGCTGCTGACCGGCACACTCAGCCTGATGCTGTTTAGTGTGGTGCTGACTGAAAATCTTGTGCTAACGCTATGGGTCATGGGCGCCATCATCCTGCTGTGTAGCGTACTCTATGCCGTAGTCTGGAGTTTCCTGAAACTGATCCGTAATTTAAAAAGCGGCATCTCGGCCTATGTACGCACGCCGTATCAGACTGCGTTTCAGATCACCGCACTGGCGCTGGGCCTTAGCCTGATTACCGTGCTGGCAGTATTACGTACCGATCTGCTGGATCGCTGGCAGCAGCAATTGCCGGAAGGCACGCCGAACCAGTTTGTTTATGGTTTACCACCGTTTGATATACCAGAGTTTCAGGCGCAGCTTGAACAGCAGGGCTGGCACAGTACGCCGCTGTACCCAAATGTGCGCGGGCGGCTGGTAGCGAAAAATGATCAGCCCTTTGCTGAAGCGCTAATCCAGCACAATAATTCGCTCCGACGTGAATTAAACCTGACCCAGGCCGAACGCTTTCCGGCCGATAACCTAATTGTGGCCGGACAGGAACAGTTTAGTCAGGTCGGGCAGGTTTCGGTTGAAGCCAATACTGCGCAAGAACTGGGCATTGAGATTGGCGATACGCTGACCTTTAGTTTGCCAGAAGGCTTGTTGCAGGCCAAAGTCATCAATCTGCGCAGCGTGGAATGGGAAAGCTTTAGTCCGAATTTCTTCTTTATTTTTTCACCGCAAACCATGGATGAAAATGCCGGCAGCTATCTGGGCAGTTTCTATGTGCCGGAGCAGGACCGGCCGGCACTGGTGCAGCTGATCCAGCAGTTTTCCAATACCGTATTTATTGATGTCAGTCTGATTCTGGAAGAGATTAAACGGATTGTGAATGTGTTGGTACAGATTATTACCATTCTGGCAGTGTTGGTGGCGGTCTCCGGGATTCTGGTGCTGATTGCCTGTTTAAACCTGCTGATGGATGAGCGGAAACGTGAAGTGGCCTTGCTGCGTTCTTTTGGTAGTTCCAAGCAGAAACTAAAACGGATGATGAGTCTGGAAATTGGTCTGATTGGCGGAATTGCCGGAGTGGTGGCCTGTCTGTTTGCCGAGGTGATTAGTGCGATTGCCAGTTACCGGATGGAATTGGCAATTCAGCCACATTGGGAAATCTGGCTAATCTTGCCGGTTGTAATGACTTTATTGTGTGCTCTAATCGGTCGTTATAGGCTTAGTTATTTATCTGATATTCCGCCTTTGCAAAGCCTGCGAGAGATGAATCAATAAGTTTCATCTCTGCATTAAAATGGTGGGGTATGCGTTACAGCTGCAATTGCTGGCGCATCATCGCGAGAATTTCCTGCCACAGCGGGGCAAGCATCTGTACCTGTTGCAGACAGTACTGATAAAACAGCCAGCTGATGATGGCGGCGCCGGTCAGCGCCAGCAGTGAAAACAGCGCTGACTTGTGCAGCTTCTGGCCGATGTACCAAAGTGCTGCCAAGGCTGCACCCATCACCATGCCGCCAATATGTGCGGCATTGTTAATTCCGCTAATCATAAAGCCTATAAACAGGTTCAGGCCCATCACCAGTAACAGGGTTTTCTTATCCAGCAGAAAACGCTGTTTCGGCAGGCGTGGCAATAATGATAAAACCGTCAGGGAAGCACCCAAACCCATCACCGCACCGGATGCACCAGCGCTCACACTTGGCAGTAAATCCGGGCGGGTCAGGCCATGCGCGAGAATCTGTAAGGAATCCTGAATCTGTAAATAGCCACTGAGCAGGCTGCCCATCAGTCCGGCCAGTACATACAGGCCTAAAAAATACGGCCGGCCAAAAAGCTGTTCGGCCACGCTGCCAAAAATATACAGGGCCCACATATTCAGCATCAGGTGAATCATGCCAAAATGGAAAAACATGCTGCTGAACAGACGCTGCGGCTGTTCGAGAAAGGTCAGGGGAGCATAGTCGGCGCCCCAGAGAATCGCATCTCGGGTGCTGGGCTGGCTGGCATCGACACCGGTCAGGATTTGCCAGGCAAATACACCAATATTGAGGGCAATCAACAGGGCCGTCAGCCACCATAAATGCGTTTCGGGTTTACGGTGAATCAGCGGCGGTGAATATTCAGACATGCTATTTTTATACAATGATGATTTATTTCGTTATAAGCTTAACACGAAAAATTCACGCCTCAGGAGCCCCAAGCTGACATGAAAGCTTTTATTGTCCGTACCTTATTAATTCTTGTCAGTCTGTTTTTATTGATCCAGTTGTGGATTTTCTCGAGTCTGGCTTGGTGGCGAACCCAGCCAGTACAAAGTACCATGATGATGCGTCTGGACTACTGGTCAGATACTTCCCAGCCCATCCGGCATGAATGGCGTGACTATGACCAGATCAGTGAATATCTGAAAAAAGCCGTGGTGGCTGCCGAAGATGGCAAGTTTATGCAGCACCATGGCTTTGACTGGGAAGGTATTCAGCATGCGCTGGAACGCAATAAAGATCAGGGACAGGTAGTGGCTGGCGGTTCGACCATTTCCCAGCAACTGGCGAAAAACCTGTTTTTATTTAACCAGCGTTCATTTTTACGCAAAGGCCAGGAAGCGATTGCCACTTGGATGATGGAACGCATGTGGAGCAAGCAGCGGATTCTGGAAGTGTATTTAAACTCGGTAGAGTTTGGCGACAACATTTACGGCATTGAAGCCGCGACCCAGCATTATTTTGGCAAGTCCTCACGCAGCCTTAGTCGTGAAGAAGCGATTTTTCTGGCTGCGATTTTGCCGAATCCAAAATATTATCAGGACAACCGTTCCGGCCGTGGTCTGGAACCACGTAAACGCATGATCCGTAAATACATGCGTTACAGCGAGATTCCTTGAGTTGTAAAATTGAAAAAAAGCCCACAGCAGTGGGCTTTTTTTATGAAATTGTCACAAAATTGAAGCATACTTATGAATAGTGAATACTTGAGAAAAAGTCATAGGGTGCATATGAATACGGCAGCGAGCGCGACCCCTGCGCAAATAGACTATACCTATAATGATCGATACATCAATCGTGAGCTTTCTATCCTCGATTTCCATTTGCGCGTGCTGGAACAGGCAGTCGATCCTTTGCATCCGTTGCTGGAACGTATGAACTTTTTACTCATCTTTTCACGTAACTTAGATGAGTTTTTTGAAATTCGTGTTGCAGGTGTCATGGAGCAGCTGGATTTGGGCAATGAAAGCCGTAGCCCGGATGGTCTGACTCCGAAACAGGTACTGGAGCAGATTTCCCAAACTGCCCACGCTGCCATTGAGCGCCAATACCGTATTTTAAACCAGGAAATTCTGCCTAAACTGCGTGAAGAAGACATCTGTTTCTTGCGCCGTGGTGAACTAACGCCAGCCCAATCGGCCTGGGTGAAAAAATATTTTCAGGAACAGGTGGCACCGGTTTTAACGCCAATCAGCCTGGACCCGGCTCATCCATTCCCGCGTCTGGTCAATAAAAGCCTGAACTTTATTGTAACGCTGGAAGGGAAAGATGCCTTCGGCCGTCAGATTGACCTGGCCGTGGTGCCAGCGCCGCGTTCCTTGCCACGTGTGGTGCGTTTGCCAGATGAATTGACCGGTGGTAAAGAACATCACGTGATGCTGTCTGCAATTATTCATGAGCATGTATCGGACCTGTTCCCGGGCATGACTGCGACTGGCTGTTATCAGTTCCGTGTGACCCGTAATGCCGATTTGGCCTTAAACGAAGATGTCGAAGATCTGGCCAAAGCGCTGAAAGGTGAGCTGAACTCCCGTCGTTTTGGCCGCGCGGTGCGTCTGGAAGTGACCCAGAACTGTCCGCAACCGATTTATGAATATCTGCTGAATGAGTTCGATCTGCATGAAGATCAGCTCTATAAAGTGGATGGTCCGGTGAATCTGGCGCGTTTATTGTCTAACTTTAAACGTCCACATTTACGTTATGACTCACATACGCCAGTGATTCCGAAAGTGTTGAAAAAATCCGAGAATATTTTTTCGGCCATGCAAAAGCAGGATATCTTGCTGCATCATCCGTTTGAATCCTTTGCCCCGGTGATTAACCTGCTGCGTGAAGCGGCGCGTGACCCGCAGGTACTGGCAATTAAACAGACCTTGTATCGTAGTGGTGCCGATTCTGAAATTGTACAAGTCTTAGCGGAAGCGGCGCGTAACGGTAAAGAAGTGACCGCGGTCATTGAGCTGCGTGCGCGCTTTGATGAAGAATCCAATATTGCTGTGGCCAACGTGCTGCAAGAAGCTGGCGCGGTGGTGGTCTATGGCATTGTCGGTTATAAGACCCATGCCAAAATGATTCTGGTGGTACGCCGTGAAAACAACAAGCTGGTGCGTTATGTGCATTTAGGCACCGGTAACTATCATGCCGGTAACGCGCGGATTTATACCGACTACGGTTTGCTCACCACCGACAAGGAACTCTGTGAAGATGTACACCGCATTTTCCAGGAACTGACCGGCATGGGCAAAATGGCCAAGCTGAAAAAGCTGCTGCATGCGCCGTTTACCCTGCATACCCAGCTGATCAACTTTATTGATGATGAAATTGCCAATGCCAAAGCCGGTAAACCAGCGCAAATTATTGTGAAGGTGAATGCCTTAACCGAAATGCAGCTGATTAATAAACTGTATGAAGCTTCCCAGGCTGGCGTGCAGATTGACCTGATTATCCGTTCGATTTGCTGCCTGCGTCCGGGCTTGCCGGGGCTGTCGGAAAATATCCGGGTACGTTCCATTGTCGGCCGATTCCTGGAACATACCCGCGTGTATTACTTCAGCAATAATGGTGATGCGCGTATTTACTGTTCAAGTGCTGACTGGATGGACCGTAACCTGTTTAACCGGGTTGAAGCCTGCTTCCCGATTGAAGATCCGGCACTGAAAAAACGCATTTATCAGCAAGGTCTGCAAATTTATCTGCAAGATAACCAGCAGGCGTGGCTACTCCAGGGGGATGGCACCTGGATTCGTGCACAGGCCGCAGAAGGCGAGCCAGCTTCCAATGCGCAGCGCACCCTGATCGAGATGATTCAGTAAGCGAAGCAAGCCTGATATTTAAAGAATGTCAGGCTTTTATCCGCTAAAAAAATAAGGAGCTGATGCTCCTTATTTTTATGGGTATTGAAGAACTTAGCTGTGCGATATTTTTTGCAGAATCTGCAATAACACATCAAATTCGCTTTGCAGCGGAGTACTCTTACGCGTTACTAAGGCCAGGGTGCGGGTAGGCGCTGCGTCAATTTGTTTTACCACCAGCTCTGAATTGGCCTGAATCATATTGGTATGAATGGCAATTTCAGGTAGCAGGGTAAAGCCGAGGTTGGCTGATACCATTTCCACCAGGGTTGGTAGCGAGCTGGCTTTTAAACGATGATCATTTTTACGCTCGCCAATCGGGCAGGCACTTAAGGCATGATCACGCAAGCAGTGGCCTTCTTCCAGCAGCATCAGGCGAGACAGGTCCAGATCTTCTAAAGACTTGGCCTGAGCCGAGTGTGCATCGGATTTATGGTGGACCAGTACCAGATTTTCTTTGGCAATTTCGGCAACTTTCAGACTGCGGGTATCAAACGGCAGCGCCAGTAACACCATATCCAGGTTACCATGTTCCAGTTTTTCTACAATTTTTTCACTTTGTGCTTCATGCAGGTGTAACTGGATTTTTGGCAGTTGCTTATGCACTTCATCTAACAGCTGCGACAAAATGAACGGTGCAATGGTTGGAATCACACCTAAATGCAGGTCGCCGGTTAAGGGCTCGCTCATTTCACGGCTTAGGCGCATCAAGTCCTGCGCATCGGCCAATAGAACACGCGCTCGGGCTACAACTTGTTCACCGAGAGGAGTCAAACGTACATTCTGGCGATCGCGTTCAACCAATACGCCACCCAATAAGCGCTCTAACTCCATGATCCCGCCCGACAATGTCGATTGAGTCACGAATGAACGGCGCGCCGCTTCTGTAAAATGCAACGTTTCAGACAGTGTAACGAGGTATGACAGCTGTCTTAAGGATGGTAATGCAGCCATAGTGTCCTAATGCTTATAATTTAAAGTGATGAGCAAATAATTCGCTAAGATATGGAATGAAATGCGGAGGGATATCATGCCCCATTCCTTCAATTAATTCAAATTTAGCGTCAGGTATTGCTTTCGCAACAGCCTTACCATGTGCAGGTGGAAGTAAGCGGTCACGAGAACCATGAACAACCAGCGTGGGCTGTTGGATCTGCTTGTCCAGACTGCGCAATGAGCCTGTACATAATATTGCTAAAAACTGCTGAAGTACACCCGCTGGATGGTAACTTCGCTGATATAATTTACGGGCGGTCTGTACCGCTTCCATTTCATTCAGATAACCTGGCGAACCAATCACTTTAAACAGTTTCAGGCTGTGGTTAATAATGCCTTCTTCATCATTGGATGCCGGCTTGCCCACTAGGCTGAACAGCTGTTTCGGGAAAGGAGGCGGTAGGAAAGGCTGGTTGTTGCTGGTAAACAATAGTGCCAGTTTTCTGACCTTGTCCGGATAGCGGGCCGCCAGAATCTGTGCAATCATGCCGCCCATTGAAGCGCCAATCACATCAACCTGTTCCAGCTCCAGTTTATCAATCAGCAGGGCCACATCATCGGCCATATCATACAGGTTATAAGGCGCCCCCTGATTTTCTAAACCCAAGGCAAAACGGCCCATCAGTTTTAGGGTATTCAGGCGCTCGCCCTGATGGCGTACTTTGGAGGACAGGCCAATATCGCGGTTATCAAAACGGATGACCCGAAAGCCTTGGTCAATGAGTGACTTGCAGAAAAAGTCCGGCCAATACAGCAGCTGCGCGCCCAAGCCCATGACCAGTAAAATGGTCGGATTGCCAATTTCGCCGCCCATTTCGACATGCAATTCAATGCCATTGCCCAAGTCGACTTTGGTTTCGTGCATAAAACTGCTGTAAGGTGAAACATTTAACCGCAAGCTATTCATTCTTATATTCCTTTCTTCAAGGTGAGCGCGCACCCCTGATGGATTAAAGCGCTAAACTGCCGCTGGAATCAAGTCAGGAACAAGTTTACTTAAAGCCAGGCGCTGTTTGCCGGCTGTTGGCCCGAGCAGTACAAAGCCGCGTAAGGTGGCAGTGCTGTCAAAGGCTTTGGCAATCATGCCATCGTCCAGTTCTTCATTTTGCCAGGTCACTTCTACATCTACCGGAGCAGGTAACACGGTTAATGGTGCCGCCGGGGTTTTCACTGCAACCGGCATAGCCGGGTAGTGCACTTGTGTGGTTTCACCATTTAAGGTTTTGGCCAGGGCACGTGCCTGCTGCATGATTGGCATGACATACGGCAATAAAGTCCCGTTGACTTCAGCGCAGTCGCCCACTGCATAAATATCAGCCAGGTTGGTTTCCAGCAAGCCATTGGTGAGCACGCCGCGACTGGTATGAATGCCAGCTTCTTTGGCTAAAGTAATATTCGGCTGTAAACCGACGGCGGACAGTACCACATCAGCGCTCAGGCTACGGCCATCGGCCAGTGTCACCAGATAATCACCCTTATCCAGTTTCGATACTTTATCGACCGTGGTGCCCAAGACAAAATGAATCCCAGTTTCTTCCAGGTTCTGTTTAAATGCAGTGGCAATAAATTCAGGCAATAAACGGCCCAGCGGTTGAGGTGCCAGATCAATCACCGTGACTTGATGCTCGGTGTTTTGCAGGTCATTGGCAAATTCACAGCCAATCAGGCCCGCGCCTAAAATCACCACACGTTTGTCCTGACGCGCTGCCAGCTGTTCACGGAAGGCTTTATAGTCATTTAAATTATTGACCACGTGAATATCATCACTGCCATCACCTGAAATGGCCAGACGAATCGGGTTGGCACCGACTGCCAGGACCAGTTTGGCATAGGCTTGCTGGCTTTCGACGCCATCTTTCTCTAAAGTCAGCAGATGTTGCTCGGCATCAATGGCTTTGACCCAGGTATGCACTTCAATACGCATATTCAGCTGTGCCCCCATTTTTGCGGCATCCCCCAGCGCAATCTGTTCGGGTGCTTTTTTGCCGGCCAGGGCATTGGAGAGGGTAGGTTTTGCATAGTTGATTGCATCATCTGCGCAAATCATGACCAGTTCCTGTTCAGGGTTCAGTTTGCGAAATTCACGGGCGATTGTATAGCCAGCCATACCAGAACCAATGATGACAATCGGATGCATTATTTTCTCCATAAAAGGTTGAGCATAAGTTTCAAGACATAAAAAAAGACCATGCAGTTATGGTCTTCGAGGCGTACTTAGATTTCGACCATTTCAAAATCGACTTTAGATACGCCACAGTCCGGGCAGGTCCAGTCATCTGGAATATCTTCCCATTTGGTGCCCGCGACGATGCCATCTTGCGGCCAGCCTTCTGCCTCGTCATAAATCCATCCACAAACGATGCATTGATACTTTTTCATTTGACTCTCCAAAAGCCGATCTTCAATAAACCTGACCGGCAAAAAATTCCCTAACCAGCATGACTCAGTTGATATGATTTTAACACTTCATATTCGCTTAAATTTTTACGCAGTTATGAGGTTAAAGTAAAGTAAATATCGGAGTCTAATGCTTCATTTCTAAAGCTGAATGGCTAAGAAGGACAAAATTTATCTTTAAAATCTCAAACATTGCATAGTGTCGGACAATATGCACACTAAAAACCAGCGCAAATCTTTTCAAAATATATGAGAGATCACCTAAATTTCGACTAAAGTCGGACAGCTATTTTTACTTAAATAGGCTATTCTATAATTAAGATAATCTATATTGGTTATTTAGTATAAAAATACCATTAATAAAAACAATGATTTAATAATTTTAATCGGGTTTTATTTAAACCTGAAGGGCGGACTTTGGCTGGTCTTCGTGGTCAAGACGCTGTAAAATTCACCTATTCTTTTTAATCTCTCTCCGATCTCCTTATGAGCAAGCTGTCTACAACGTTGTGGTCTCACATTCGTACTGTCCAAAACTTTCCTAAAGCCGGTATTTGTTTTTATGACTTGACCCCTTTATTCATGAAAAATATTGGTCCGTTGACAGATGCTTTAATTGAAAGCATTCCTGCAGAAAAACTGGCTGAAGTAGACAGCTTTATTGCAGTAGAAGCACGTGGTTTTGTGCTGGCTAGCCTGTTGGCACAGCGTACTGGCAAGGGCTTATTGCTGGTGCGTAAAGCCGGTAAATTACCACCACCGGTAGTGGGTGTGGGTTATAGTCTGGAATACGGTCTAGACCGTCTGGAAATGGCGGCAGATGTCACCGGTCAGAAAGTTATTATTGTGGATGATGTATTAGCGACTGGCGGTACCTTAAAAGCAGTGAAACAACTGGCGGAAAAATGTCAGCATGAAATTCTGGGTGCCAGCATTTTCCTGGATTTACCAGATTTACACGCAGATTTGGGTCTGAACATCTGGTCGGTACTGGATGAACGCTCTAAGCCGGTGGAAGCAGTTGCTTAAGTCTGAGCACTACCCTGTGAAACATAGAAAGCCTTGCTGAGTGCAAGGCTTTTTTATTTGTGCAGTGATTGCTGTTCCAGTTGCCAGATTAAAGGATTGATATTTTCAGGACACACCAGCCGATGATGACCACCTTTAAAAGCATGAATTGGCATGTAATTTTCCAGCTGGGTTTGTACCCAGTGCATGTCCAGCTGTTCATCGCCGAGTTCCAGATAGGCCAGCTGCGGAATATCATGGTCCAGTTCCTGTTCGGAAATCTGCGGATAGTCCGGTCGAAAGTCGGGCTGTAAACTCGGATTGGCAATCACGCAGGGAATACCATGCAGCGCCGACATCTTTAAGGCCCAATAGCCGCCGAGGCTATGTCCGACAATAATTTCAGGCTGGATTTTAACAATAATATCGTTATAGAAACTGGCCACAGTCTGGTAGTTCAGATTGCGATAATCCACGGTAATACAGTATTTTTTATCTGCGCAGATGGCATGGAACTTACTCGATTCACGTGAGGAATCTAGCCCATGCAGAAATAGGATTTTCGAGGTGCATCTATTCATTGTTTTCATTCACACTCAAGCGTCTATTGAATAGTTGAAAAGTTCCCTTTTCAATTAATTTCTCTTGCTTATTGTAAGAGTGGTGACGCAAGAAAGAAGTTAGCTATTGGTCTAACAGTTCAGCAAAAGGCGAGGTGCTGTTTAGCAGAGGTTTAGAAAATGAAAAAAATGGCTTAGGATTCAGCAGAGCATACGAAAAGCCAAATAAATCTGCTATGCTATTGCACTTCATTTTTTAGTAATTTTCGAGGCAGAGATGACGCAACCAAACGCTCAGTCGACTTCTGAACCCACTATTTCCGAAAACGATTTAATTGCACAGCGTCATGCCAAGTTAAAGCAAATCCAAGAAAAGGCTCAGGAAAGCAACAGCAGCCCATGGCCGAACACCTTCAAGCGTGAACATTACGCGCAAGATTTACAAGAACAGTTTGCCGACAAATCTAAAGAAGAAATTGAAGGCGGCGACAAGGTGTATGTGTCGGTGGCTGGCCGTGTCATGCTCAACCGTGGTTCATTTATCGTAATTCAGGACATGACGGGTCGTATCCAGCTGTATGTGGCCCGTAAAGAACTTAGCCCTGAAACCTTGGAAACCATTAAAGGTTTGGACCTCGGCGATATTATTGCTGTTAAAGGTTATATCGGCCGTTCAGGTAAAGGCGATTTATATGTGCATATCGAGCACTTTGAATTGCTGACCAAATCGCTGCGCCCATTACCAGACAAGTTCCATGGCCTGACCGATACTGAAGTGAAGTATCGTAAGCGTTATCTGGACCTGATTGTAAACGAAGAAACCCGTAAGACTTTTGAAATTCGTGCCAAAGTGGTATCGGGCATCCGTGCGTTTTTAACTGAAAAACGTTTCATGGAAGTCGAAACCCCAATGATGCACGTGATTCCAGGTGGTGCATCGGCGCGTCCATTTGAAACCCATCACAATGCACTGGATATGCCATTGTTCCTGCGTATTGCGCCAGAACTTTATTTAAAACGTCTGGTGGTGGGCGGTTTTGAACGCGTGTTCGAAATTAACCGTAACTTCCGTAACGAAGGTGTATCGACCCGTCATAACCCGGAATTCACCATGATTGAATTCTATCAGGCTTATGCAGACTACAAAGATTTGATGGAACTGACCGAGCAGATGCTGGAGAAACTGGCCATCGACATCTTGGGTTCGACCGATGTGCCGTATGGCGATGAAGTGTATAGCTTCAAAGGTCCGTTCAAGAAAATCTCGATGTTTGATGCGATTCTTGAGCACAACCCGCAATTCACGCCTGAAAACGTCAATGACCGTGAATTTCTGGCCAACTTCGTACAAAACGAACTGAAAGAGCAGGTAAAACCAGGATTTGGTTTAGGCAAGCTGCAAACCATCGTGTTTGAAGAAACAGTTGAAACTCAACTGCGTCAGCCAACCTTCATTACTGAATACCCGGCAGAAACCTCGCCGCTGGCACGCCGTAATGATGAAAACCCACACATCACTGACCGTTTTGAATTCTTCATTGGTGGTCGTGAGCTGGCAAACGGCTTCTCAGAGTTAAATGATCCAATTGATCAGGCAGAGCGTTTCCAGGCACAGGTGGCTGAGAAAGATGCTGGTGATGATGAAGCGATGCACTACGACGCAGACTTCGTTGAAGCACTGGAATATGGCTTGCCACCTACAGCAGGTGAAGGGATCGGGATTGACCGTCTGGTGATGTTATTCGCCAATGCACCAAGTATCCGTGATGTGATTTTGTTCCCGCATATGCGTCACAAGAACTAAAATCTGCTACATCAAATAACCCGCGAATCTCGCGGGTTATTTTTTTGTTTGAGTATCATCAAGCTATACGTAAAGCACAGATCAGAAGAATCGCTTAGATTAAACTGGTCTGAATACGCACTTTCATGTTCAGGCTTTGCTGCACAATAAAGGATTTCATCCACTGCACCTGTTCACCCATTGGATTGGTTTTGACTGCGGTGTCGAGGAAGGCCAGTTCCGGGCGCTGGAACAGTTGCTGTTCAATGGCCTGTTCCAGCTGGCTTGAGGTGGAGGCCAGTGGCATGCTGACCAGATAAAAGGCCTTTGGATAATTATAAAAGGCATACATCAGGTTAAAGGCTTTCTGGTCACCTTTTAAATTGCCGGCACCAATTTCATAACCGCGATCCTGATTACTGTGGGTCAGACCAATCAAAAACTCGATATTATGGTCCGAAAGTCGTAGACCAAATTGCAGCCCGATCTGATCGGCACTGAACTCGTGCTGGACAAAGGTATTTAGTGCAGAACCATCTTCATCAAACGCTTCCTGCAACACCAGCATGTGCTGCTGATGCTGATACAGAAAGCCGGCAAGCTGCGCCTGTTCCAGCTGGGCTTTTAAGGTGGCTAAATCGTAATGACTATAAGGCATGGGAGCAATCAGAAAAAATTAAAATTTGTTTTATTTTAGGTGTTTCACTTGGAAAATGAAGCGATCTATTAGAGCTTTTAACAATAACTCAATAGATAGAAGTGAGCATAAAAACGGCGACTGGAAAATAGTGATCAGGCTAAAAATAAGCGATGCTGTGCAGGGTATGAGTAAACTTTGATAGCAATATCAGTAATCCTGTATATGACGTTTTTGCATATTAATATAATAAAACAAGCAATAGTACAGATAACTAAATCTCTATAATGAATATAAATTTTATAAAGTGTAATAAGTACACGTTGATTTAAGCTGGTGTTGTCCATGTCATTAAATGAGGAAAGACTTACTCATCTGAAACAGCTTGAAGCTGAGAGTATTCATATCATCCGTGAAGTTGCTGCCGAGTTTGAAAATCCGGTTATGCTGTACTCGATTGGTAAAGATTCTGCGGTAATGCTGCATCTTGCCTTGAAAGCCTTCTATCCTGCAAAACTTCCATTCCCTCTGTTACATGTCGATACAGGCTGGAAATTCAAAGATATGATTGAATTCCGCGACAACATGGCCAAGAAACATGGTTTTGATCTGATTGTGCATCAGAACCAGGAAGGCCGTGACGCCGGAATCAATCCATTTGATCATGGTAGCTCAAAATACACCGACATCATGAAAACCCAGGGGCTGAAACAGGCGCTGGACAAATACGGTTTTGATGCTGCATTTGGTGGTGCGCGCCGTGACGAAGAAAAATCACGTGCCAAAGAACGTGTCTATTCTTTCCGTGATTCCAAACACCGTTGGGACCCGAAAAACCAGCGTCCAGAACTGTGGAACCTTTATAACGGTAAGGTCAACAAGGGCGAAAGCATTCGTGTGTTCCCATTGTCGAACTGGACCGAGCTGGACATCTGGCAATACATTTATCTCGAGCAGATTCCAATTGTTCCATTGTACTTTGCTGCTGAACGTCCAGTGGTAGAACGTAGTGGTACACTCATTATGGTTGATGATGAGCGTATGCGTTTACATGAAGGCGAAGTACCACAAATGAAATCGGTACGTTTCCGTACGCTTGGCTGTTACCCGCTGACCGGTGCAGTTGAGTCAGGCGCAGATACCTTGCCTGAAATTATTCAGGAAATGTTGCTGGCCACCAGCTCGGAACGTCAGGGTCGTATGATTGACCATGATGAAGCCGGCTCGATGGAGAAGAAGAAGCAAGAGGGCTACTTCTAATTTCTCCCAGCCTCTCTTTAGACAAGAGAGGAAATTCCCTCTTGGTAAAAGGGAGATACAGGGAGATTAAACCGGTTTCTAAAGAATTTGTGGAGTTTGAGCAATGTCTCATCAATCAGAACTCATTAGCCAAGATATTTTGGCCTATTTAAAACAGCACGAAAATAAAGACTTATTGCGTTTCCTGACCTGCGGTAACGTCGATGATGGTAAATCGACCTTAATTGGTCGTCTGCTTTATGATTCAAAACTGATTTATGAAGATCAGTTGCAAGCGGTAACCCGTGACTCGAAAAAAGTCGGGACGACAGGGGATGCACCTGACCTGGCTTTACTGGTCGATGGCCTGCAGGCAGAACGTGAGCAGGGTATTACCATTGATGTGGCGTATCGCTATTTCTCGACTGAAAAGCGTAAGTTCATCATTGCCGATACCCCGGGACATGAGCAATATACCCGTAACATGGCCACTGGTGCATCAACTGCGGATCTGGCGATTATTTTAATTGATGCACGTTATGGCGTGCAGACCCAAACCCGTCGTCATACCTTTATTGCCAGCCTGCTGGGTATTAAGAACATTATTGTTGCCATCAACAAAATGGACCTGGTGGAATTCTCTGAAGCGCGCTTTAATGAAATTCAGGCGCAATATAACGAGTTCGTGAACCAGCTTGGTGACCGTAAACCGGCCAATATCATTTTCACGCCAATTTCTGCCCTGAATGGCGATAACGTGGTGAACAAGTCGGCCAATACTCCGTGGTACAGCGGCGAAACTTTGATGGAAACGCTGGAAAACGTGGAAATTAGCCGGACTTCAGGTAAAAACGAATTCCGCTTCCCGGTGCAATATGTCAACCGTCCAAACCTCGACTTCCGTGGTTTTGCTGGCACCATTGCTTCGGGCGACATCCGTGTGGGTGATGAAATTGTCGCGTTGCCATCAGGCAAACGTTCTACCGTCAAAGACATTGTAACTTTTGATGGCAATTTGGAACGTGCTTTTGCCGGTCAGGCGGTTACCCTTACCCTGAATGATGAAATTGATATTTCACGCGGTAACCTGCTGGTCAAAGCGGGCGATCAACCGGAAATTTCACGTTCTGCACGCGCAACTGTGGTGTGGATGAATGATCAGCCACTGGTCAAAGGCAAGCTGTACAACATTAAGCTGGGTACACAAACTGTTCCTGCCAAAATTGCTGAGATTAACTACCGTGTAAACGTGAATACGCTGGAAAAAACCCAGGTAGAGCAGCTGGAACTGAACGCGATTGCTGATGTTCAGATCGAGTTTGATGCGCCAGTGGTATTTGACCGTTATCAGGACAGCCGTTATACCGGCTCGTTTATTTTCATTGACCGTTTAAGCAACGTGACCGTTGGTGCGGGTATGGTGGAAGCGGCGGTAGAATGGACCGCACATGATGAACCTGTGACTGCGGAAGATCGTGCTGCCCGTTTAGGTCAAAAACCTGCTGCGGTGACTGTCACTGCACAAGCACTGGAAAATGCACAAGCGCTGGAAAGCCTGCTGATTCAGCAAGGTGTAGTTGCAATTGTAAAAGCGGGTCTGAATGCTGCTCAAGTGGCATTACTTCGTGAAACTGGTGTTGTGGTGGTCACCGATGTTGCTGAAGGCACTGACGTAAGCTATGGCACCGAAGCCGTTGAAGAACTGGCTGAGAAAATTGTGGAGCTGGTTCGTCTATAAGACTGGGCTGGTTAAAGAAAACCTACCGCAAGGTGGGTTTTTTTATGGCTTTTAGATTCTTGGTGGGACTGCTGTGTCTATTTCAAACTTAATGATCTACGCGAATATTCTTACTCTATACAATCTGGTGTAGAGCGGGAAGATACACAAGATTTTATTTATATTGCGCTTATGTTTGGCTGTGCCAGTAGAGTTCAGGCAGAGCAATCAAAGTGTGGTTACGATTAAATGACGAATAATTGAAAAATCCATCGAGAGTGATCAGGAGAATTTTCAATCTGCTTATCATAGTGCAAAAAATAGCAGTCGCTGCGCTAAGCATAGTGCTGATCATCGGGCGGATGACTATTCACCACTTTACTATCCGGAGGAGAGGGGTGAGCGTATGCTCAAGGGCGATCAGACGTGGTTTTAACCCACTAAATTTTAAGGTGGGCAATCTAAACTTCAGTGAAATAGAAAATAGCATTTATTCTCTTAAATCTACAGGCTGAGAAGAATCATCCAAAAGCTGCGCTAGAATAGATTTCATCTCTGTCAGACTTTTGACCCCTGCAATTCTGTGGATGATCTGTCCCTGCTTGAAAATCAGGGTCGAAGGTAATCCATAGACATGATAACGCAGGGTGAGAATGGGAGATTGATCGACATTAATCTTGCCAAATTTAATCTCTGGCTGATGGTAGGCATAATAGCCGGCCAGTTCGGCAAACACCGGAAAATTCTGTACGCAGGGTGCACACCAGTCTGCATAAAAGCGGATCACGGCAAAGCCATCAAACCATTCAAATTCACTGTAATTATTTTCGTTATAGTCGATGACTTGGGTCATGGCTCACCTGAGTTATCAATCTGCGAAATATACATCTCATTATACATAAGTCCGGCTTGGCTTCATTCCGTCATTTTTCTATGTTCAAATAGAGTACAGAAACTTGCACTGAACAATTAAGGAAAATCCATGTCACAAGCGACGATGCAGCAGGTCATTATTACAGAACCAGGCGGCCCGGAAAAACTGGCCTATGAAAGTGTGGCTATTCCGACACCAGCAACCAATGAGGTGCTGGTTAAGGTTCATGCCTTTGGTTTAAACCGCCCGGATATCTTGCAGCGCCAAGGCCTTTATCCAATGCCGAAAGGGGTGACGCCTGTGCCGGGGCTGGAAGTGGCAGGTGAAGTGGTAGCGGTAGGCGAAGAGGTCAGCAAATTTAAAGTCGGCGATAAAGTTTGTGGCCTGACCAATGGCGGTGGCTATGCAGAATACTGCGTGGTTCCGGAAAGCCAGACCCTGACCATTCCTGAAGGCTTGAGTTTTGTACAAGCTGCGGCTATTCCAGAAACCTTCTTTACCGTATGGGCCAATGTGTTCCAGATGGGACAAGCCAAGGCTGGCGAAACAGTACTGGTACATGGAGGCAGCAGCGGTATTGGTACCACAGCGCTGATGTTATGTAATGCGCTGGGCATGAAAACCTTTGCCACTGTGGGTTCAGATGAAAAAGTTGCAGCTATTTCACACCTGACCACCGCCATTAACTACAAGACGCAAGATTTTGAGCAGGTGATTAATGAACAGACCGACAATGGCGGCGTCGATGTTATTTTAGATATCGTTGGTGCACCTTATCTGGAACGTAACCTGAACCTGTTACGCCGTGATGGTCGTCTGGTTTATATCGCGTTCTTGGGCGGTGCCAAAGCCAAAGATGTGAAACTTGGCCCGATTATGATGAAGCGCCTGACCATTACCGGTTCAACCATGCGTGCGCGTAACACCGCAGAAAAAGCCGAAATTGCCCAAGGCTTGCAAGACGCAGTGTGGCCATTATTGAGCAAAGGTGAATGTCTGCCGATGATTTTTAAAACCTTTAAATTTGATCAGATCCAGGAAGCGCATGCGGCCATGGATACCGGTGATCATATTGGCAAGGTTGTGGTAGAAATTATTTAACTCTGCATCTAAAAAAGACCGGCTATTGCCGGTCTTTTTTTATGCTTATCTCAAGTTAGTACATTGATGTTTATTACTTAAACTGTAAAAATTTTACTAAAAATTAAAATATACGTGATGTATTTGACACAACCTGTCGAAACTGTGTTGTATATTAGCCATCATCCAAAATAGACATCATAAAAATAAACTGGATATTTCAAAGAAGAGACAGAGGACAGAATCATGAGAATTTCATCTACAGCATATACCACCACCCAGAATATACGTGCTTTAAGGCGCATTCATCGGGCCATTATCCGTCAAAAAATAGGTCTGGCAGATATCCACCGGGTGTATAGTGCCATGCTGCATTTAGAGCGTTATGTGGATCGCCTGGATCAGAATAAGCCTTAAGTGTAAGCTGAATGCAGTATTGCGATACGGATTCTGATTTACTTTTAACGTAAATGTATTTAAAGTTTTGGTCTAATTATTTATATGATTTTTATTTAATAAATTTTAATTTATGTTTGTTTAATTGATAGAAAAAACAGTGCCTTAAAACAGCACCATGAGGGTATCATGAAGTGTGTTACTTCAACACATGAACGACTGGCTGAACGGCTGGTCAGTATTTTAACCAAACTCAATGTAGGGCATCAGCTGAGTATTCCGGAACTGGCCCAGGAATTTAAAGTCAGCACCCGCACCATTGAACGTGACTTTGATCGGCTGAATGCCTATCTACCTTTATTGCAGGACAAACGCAGCAAAAAATACTATCTTGATGCTTCCTATTTGGGACGGTTTAAACTTCAGGATATCCAGAACTTTGCCCAGTTGTCGGGCATTAGCGATCTTTATCCCTCGCTGGATATTTCGTTCCTGCGTGAGCTGATGGATCATCGTGCCAATCTGGTGTTTTCCGCCAAGGGCTATGATTATGAAGACAGCAGCCAATATGCCGAACATTTTAAAACCCTGACCCAGGCCATTCAGCAGCGTCAGTACATTGGCTTTATCTATAAAAACAAGTCCCGTCGGGTGCAGCCTTATCGCCTGATTCATCATCATGGTAACTGGTATCTGGCTGCGGTGCATTCGGATACCTTAAAAGTGTATCGCCTGAGCCTGATTGAGCAGATTGAACTCAGCTATGAACTGGACCCGTTTGAGCATGATCCGGCTATTCTGCAACAGCTGGAAGATGAAGAAGGTATCTGGTTTGGTCATGAACAGCAGGAAGTACATTTATCGGTTGCGGCAGATGCCGCGCTGTATTTTAAACAGCGCCGGCTGTTTCCAAAGCAGCAGATCCTGGAAGAAAAGCCGTGTGGCAGCCTGCTGATTTCCTGCCAGATTCGCCATCATATTCAGCTTTATCCGCTGGTGCGCTACTGGATTCCCTATGTCAAAATTGTAGCGCCGCTGCATTTACAAACCGAGCTGGAGCAGAGCCTTAGCCATTATCTGCATTAATTCGTATTGTGGGTATGCATTTGAGTTTTGATGACCATTAAGACTGGCCTCTTATTCCTGCCATAATTGCTACGGAATCTGTCGAGCTTTAAGTGAAATTATGCGAAAATAGCGTTTTACTTTTTGCCCAAGGCTATTTCATGATTGACCAGTCTCCTGAATCTTTAAGCGATATTGAAATTATAGACATCCTTCAGAGTATGAAGAATGATGTGCTCAATAGCGAAGCCAAAGAGATTATCCGCAAAGGCGGAAAAGTGGGACGTCAGGAAGCGCATAAACAGGCCTTGGTGGCATTACATCAATCTTTTGAAGAAAAATTTGTTGAAGCGGTGACGCTGGCATTGAGCCTGAATGAAGCCCAGGCCAA
Source organism: Acinetobacter sp. C15 (assembly GCF_013420645.1). Taxonomy (NCBI): domain Bacteria; kingdom Pseudomonadati; phylum Pseudomonadota; class Gammaproteobacteria; order Moraxellales; family Moraxellaceae; genus Acinetobacter; species Acinetobacter sp. C15. Next base: position 12,580 of record NZ_VOXR01000028.1, on the reverse strand, counting down.
AAAAATCCGCTATAAAAAAGACCGGATTCGTATTTTAAAAGCCCGTCAGATTGATTATCTGGCCATTGATGGCGCAGAAACCGCCCAGGTGCTGGCACAAATTGCACAAGCCATTGTCCGTGAAGATGCGATTGTGACCCATGACCTGCACAATATTTTCCCGTTCTGGAAAGAAGGTTGGCCAATGGTGCAGTTCGACAGCGCCTATAAAATTCTGGAAGATGATATTGCCATTCACTATCAGGCGGTGCTGGATGAATTGCTGCGTCAGTTTTAATTGAACTGCTGCATAAAAAAACCTTCTAGAGTCTAGAAGGTTTTTTATGGCTGTTAATTGGAGGAAGATGGATTATTCCTGTTCCGGCGGCTGGTTATTTTCCAGTAAACGTGTCACCAACAGCTGGTCAATTTTAAAATGATCGACATCGACCACTTCAAATTTATAACCGCCATATAACACGGTATCGGCTGGACGCGGAATCTTGCGCAGTTGATACATCATAAAACCGGCCAGAGTTTCATAGTTTTCTTCATCGGGCATCTCTTCAATTTCAAGCGCATGTTTCATGTCTTCAATTGGAGTACTGCCATCAATCAGCCATGAATTATTATCACGTTTAATAATCTGCTGTTCTTCTTCAATAGGGGTTACCCAGTCGCCCATTACGGTAATCATAATATCGGACAGGGTAATGACGCCGACCACCAGTGCGTACTCATTAATTACCACTGCAAATTTTTCTTTGGTCGAACGGAAGCGGTCCAGTACTTCAGATAGGGTCAGAGTATCGGGAATGGTGAGTACATTACGAATGGTTGATTCATTCAGCTGGTTAATTTTCTGGTTATTTAGAATCCGTACCAGAATATCTTTGGCATCAACATAGCCAATCACTTGATCAATATTCTCATTACAGACCAGAAATTTGGAATAGGGGAACTCGGCCAGTTTCTGGCGAATGCTGTCTTCGGCTTCATTCAGGGTAAAGTACACCACATTTTCACGCGTGGTCATGCTGGACGGGACATTACGTTCTTCCAGTTCAAACACGTTTTCAATAAAGTGATGTTCCTGTTTTTGCAACACACCCGCTTGGGCGCCGGCATCCATCACTGCGGAAATATCATCAAAGGTAATATTGTCATCGCGGATGGTATTGACCTTAAACAGCCGGAACAGCATATTGGCGATGGCATTAATAAACCAGGCCAGCGGTTTGCAGACGGTAATAAATACCTGTACTGGATTGATCACGGAAATAGAAATTTTCTCTGGTGCAATCATGGCCAGGCGTTTCGGCATCAGGTCGGCGAACAGAATAAATAAAGAGGTGACTAAGGTAAAAGACAGCGTGAAGCTGAGGGTTTCGGCCCACGGTCCGGTATAGAAGCGGGTGACAAAATCGTAGAAATACGGGCGAAAAGCACCTTCACCTAAAATACCGCCTAAAATGGCAATCGCATTCAAGCCAATTTGCGAGGCGGCAAAAAAGTCTGCCGAGTTTTCCTGTAAATCCAGTACTTTTTGCGCACGTTCATCTCCGGCTTCAGCCAGAATTTTTAATTTGACCTTACGCGCACCGGCCAGAGCGATCTCGGTCAGTGATAAAAAACCTGCTCCTGCAATCAGTATGAAAATAATAACAATGTTCTGGAAGAGGCTCACGAATCCACCTGCGGATTTTTATTCTGAATATTTTTAACGTCAAAAACATCGAGTAGTGCACCGGGCACTACTCATGTTCATCTTAGTATAAGCTTTAAAAAGAGAGATTTATGAGCGTTTTTTGTCAAAATTGAGAAAATTGTGAGTTATTCATTAAAAACTCACGGTTTTCTTCTTCAATCATTTGACGGGCCACATACAGAATCAGCTGACGTAACCAGCGATGCGCCGGATGATGATGCAGTAACGGACACCAGGCCATCTTCAATTCAAATTCCGGAATATAAAACGGCGGGTCTTTAATCAGCAGATTCTGGCTTTTGGCCTGTAAACGAGCAATTCGGGTCGGTAAGGTGGCCACCAGATCCACATTGGATGCCAATAAGGCCGGCATCTGATAATGACGGGTAAAGACTGAAATCTTGCGTTTTTGACCAATCCGCTCCAGTGCCTGATCAATCCAGCCTAATCCGGCCTGTTTTTCAGGATTAACGCCAAAGCCAACGCCCATACCGGTTTTAGAGACCCAGATATGCTGTGCATCTAAATAGCTTTTTAGGTTCAGGTTGCCGGCCGCCGGGTGTTTCTGATTGAGTAGACAGGAAAAACTGTCACGCCAGACCAGTACCTGGTGGAAACTTTGCGGAATTTCATTAAAGCGGTTGATGGCTAGGTCTACCTTGCCTTGTTCCATGTCACGATAGGAGACATCACTTGGAGTCAGAAAGTCGAGCACCACATTTGGCGCTTCAGAACGCAAGGCTTTGACCAGACGCGGCACCAGAGTGGCTTCGGCATAGTCTGAAGTCATAATCCGGAATACGCGATTAGAGGTATACGGGCGGAACTCGGTACGGGGTTCCAGAATCATGGATAAATCGGACAGGGCATCACGAATACGCGGTTGTAATTCAAGTGCGCGTTCGGTCGGGGTCATCCCTTCAGATGAACGGATGAGCAGGGGATCATTAAATAAGTTACGTAGACGACGTAAAATGTTACTCATGGCGGGTTGGGTAACGCCCAATTGTTCAGCTGCTCGAGTGACATTTTTTTCGCGAAGTAATACGTCCAGGTAAATTAGTAGGTTGAGATCGACCCGCTCCAGATTCATAAAAAAAATACCGAAAATAAACCCAAGAAATTATTTGGATTATGCCATAAGCCTGAAGGCTTGGGTAGAACAATTACCGAAAAAGCCTGTTCCCTGATCGGATCAATTCCTGCATATTTACCGGGTTTTTCGGCCCAATTCGCGCGGGGGTTAAGCGGCTTAAATCAGCGCGTGTCGGGTTGATTCAAACCTCATCGCATCCACCTGCAGAAATGCTTGAGTTGAGCGACTCAACACAAGCATGGTCTTCTTCTATTCACTGTCAGGTTGGCTCTACCAGGCTAAAAATAAGCCGGATATTGCCTTGATTTTGTACGGAAAAAGCCGTACCCGACTTAAGTATAATGAATATAAAAAAAGCAAATGGTGTGTTTTTTAATCGGTTATTTGAATTGTAAAATAAAATTTATTTAATAAAAATCAAATATTTGTTTTGTAATATAAATTTTCGGATACGACTTTGATCTACATATTTTTTAAATAAATAGTGAAGATTCTTTGAGGATATTGGATTAATTTTCTAACTCACTCTAATCTGTACTCAACACGACGAAGTGCTCTAAATCTGAACACATCCAGAGGTATGATTTTAGTCATTTCGTTGGAGAAAATCCTAAAATTAATACAGGAAAATATCATGACTACATACCAAACAGCGATTGATGCAATCCGCGAATTGAAAGCGAAATTCGGTAACACTTGGGCAGACATCAGTCCTGAAGATGCTGCGCGTATGCAGATGCAAAACCGTTTCAAAACTGGTTTAGACATTGCTAAATATACAGCTGCGATTATGCGTCGTGATATGGCTGAATACGATGCAGACAGCAGCAAGTATACTCAATCATTAGGTTGCTGGCACGGTTTCGTTGCGCAACAAAAAATGATTGCGAACAAAAAATACTTCGGTACAACCTCTAAGCGTTATATCTACCTGTCTGGTTGGATGGTTGCTGCACTTCGTTCAGAATTCGGTCCACTTCCTGACCAATCTATGCACGAAAAAACTTCTGTTCCTGCATTGATCGAAGAAATCTACACTTTCTTACGTCAAGCTGACGCAAAAGAATTAAACGATTTGTTCCGTGCACTGAAAAAAGCACAAGACGCAGGTGATACTGCTAAAGCAGCTGAAATCACTGCTCAAATCGACAACTTTGAAACTCACGTTGTGCCAATTATTGCCGACATCGACGCTGGTTTCGGTAACGAAGAAGCAACTTACTTACTTGCGAAGAAAATGATCGAAGCGGGTGCATGTGCACTTCAAATCGAAAACCAAGTTTCTGACGCGAAACAATGTGGTCACCAAGCTGGTAAAGTAACTGTTCCACACGAAGACTTCATCGCTAAAATCCACGCGTTACGTTATGCGTTCTTAGAAATGGGTCTTGACGACGGTATCATCGTTGCACGTACTGACTCTGAAGGCGCTGACTTAACTCAAAAAATCCCAGTAGTTAAAGAGCCAGGCGACATCGCTTCTCAATACATCAGCTACTTAGACACTCAAGAAATTGACATCTCTGAAGCGAAAGAAGACGAAATCCTAATCAAGCGTGATGGTAAATTACACCGTCCTAAGCGTTTAGCTTCTGGCTTGTACCAGTTCCGTGAAGGCACTCAAATTGACCGTGTTGTACTTGACTGTGTAACTAGCTTACAAAACGGTGCTGACCTTCTTTGGATCGAAACTGCGACTCCAAACGTAGAAGAAATCGCTCACATGGTTAACCGTGTACGTGAAGTTGTGCCAAATGCGAAACTTGTTTACAACAACTCTCCATCATTCAACTGGACACTGAACTTCCGTCAACAAGCGTACGACCGTTGGGTTGCTGAAGGTAAAGACGTATCTGCATACGACCGCGCTAAATTAATGAGCGCTGAGTACGACGATTCTGAATTGGCTGCTGAAGCTGACGAAAAAGTACGTACATTCCAAGCAGACGCTTCTCGTGAAGCAGGCGTGTTCCACCACTTGATCACTCTGCCTACTTACCACACAGCTGCTCTTTCTACTCACGAGCTTGCTCAAGGTTACTTCGGTTCTGAAGGTATGTTGGCTTATGTTGCTGGCGTACAACGTAAAGAAATCCGCGGTGGTATCGCTTGTGTTAAACACCAAGCAATGGCTGGTTCTGACATCGGTGACGATCACAAAGAAATTTTCTCTGGTGACAACGCGCTTAAAGCAGCGGACGAAGCTAAAAACACAATGAACCAATTCAACGCGTAATCGCTTGATGGTTTAAAAGAAAACCCTGCATCTGCAGGGTTTTTTTATGCTTGAATAAAAAGAATAAATAAGAAAGAAAAAAGAAGATCAGTACAGCAAGATAAAAAGAAACGGCAGAATAGAAAATGAAAGAAAAAAGAAAAGCTATTTCACCTTAATATAGTCCGCCACCGCATTGTCCGGATAATTAAAGCTGATTTTATTGTAGCGGGTGTGCTGGGCCGGAATAGGTTCTAAAAAGCTTTCATCAACCAGCGCGTTATATTCCTGATAGTTTTGATCGACCAGAATAATATCGCTGACTTTCAGTTTTAGCGGCTGATCTGACTGGTTATGAATACGCATATAGTAGTCATGCGCTTTGACGGTATCGGTAATATCGCGAAAGCTTAAGCTATCAATATGTTCGGCCTGAATGTCGGCATGTTTCAGCGCATTGCTGACTTCAATGGTCGCAACACGTTCCAGTTTTAGTGCTGGCTGTTTGGATGAGGCATCTACAAGTTCCAGCCCGTTTGCTGTGGGCTGCAATTGTTGAATCTGTTGATCAGTACTGATTAATTGGGCAGTCTGTTCATTGGTATAGCTGACTTGACCTTGTGTATTCTGGCTACGCTGACGGCGAGCATAGATACGGGTATCTTGCAGGCTGTAGCTCTGATCCGGATGAATCTTTAACTCAAGAATACGCTGCTGGCAATCATCACAGTCAAGGATGGTTTTGTAGTGACCGGCCAGCGGCTCCGGCTGTGGTGCTGCTGTTTCAGCAGCAGGCATTAGGCTGTCTTGCGGTTGGGTTTCAGTTTGGGCCTGGGCATTGCTCATGGTACTGCTTTTTTCAGCTTGCCCACCGCAACCACTTAAACACAAGGACAAGGTGCTAATTGCAAGAAGAGAACGAGATAACATGGCAACAGATCAATCTTTGGATAAGGTATTAAACATAAACTTTTCGGGCATATTCGCCTAGAGCAGAGGGCTAAATTGGACCGCTGTTTTGTAGCAAATTTTATCGCGGGCAAAAAATCGTTTTGAAACAAGAAAAGCCACCAAAGCGGTGACTTTTAGCAGTGCTAGATCTTGTGCTTTATTGCAGATCTTTTTGCAGACGATAATTCTGGCTGGCATCAATATTGTCGCCATTATTGACATCACGCGCTTCAATAAAGTTTTCACCGACAAAGAATTTACGGTTATTGGCAGCCTGATCCAGAATAATAACGGCAGGATCATTCGGGTCAAATTCAAACGTACCGGTAATTTTGGACTCCTGACCATTGGCACGGCCCAGGAATTCTTCACTCAGCTCATAGGTTTTATCCATTTTTAGCTCAAGCTCGGTTTCAATGCCCTGGCAGTCGCTACACGGCAAGACCCCTTTATATTCTCCCGGCCAGTCCAGTGCGGTGGCGGCTGTATCATTGGCGCTCATGTCAGTGGCTGCGGCAGGCGAGGTGGTTTCTGCATCACGGGCGGTTTCAGGGGTTTTATTGTTATCACAGGCGGCCAGTAACAGCGCCGTGAGGGCAAGGCTCAAAATTTTTATTTTCACCGATCAATCTCCTGACAGGACAGATAGGGTCAGCATAGCCTGATTGTAAAAATTGCCCTGTTGGGTTTCTGTGAGTATTTATTTTCAGTTTCCGGCATCCGGTTTATTTAAGAAAAACCCGAAAGATTGGCAGGAATGGCGATTGACGGTTTGGCTAATTGTATACATTTATATATTAATTGATTAAATATTCGGCAATCTGCTCTTTTTTAAATCTGTTGAGTTGTTAAACTTCGCGCAATTTTTATTGTGTGGATTGTGCTTGTGTTTGAGAAGTTGGCAGAACAGAGCTTGGGGCTGATGGGCTGGGAAATTGACAATCACTGGCCGCTGGATTTGGACCAGTGTGTGATGATTGCCGCGCCGCATACCAGTAACTGGGATGCACTATATGCACGTTTGGCGCTTAAAGCCTTGGGCGTGAATGTTCGCCTGACCATTAAAGACAGTTATATGAAGTTTCCGTTTGGGCCTTTTGTCCGTGCAATGGGCGGAATTGGCATTGACCGTCGTCCGAAGGCAGCCGGTGAGCAGCGTCCGAGCATGGTGCAGCTGATGAGCGATTTGTTCAAGCAGCATCCCAAGCTGGTGATGCTGGTTACGCCAGAAGGTACACGCGCCAAACAGGAACAGTGGAAAACCGGTTTTTATCATGTGGCGGTAACGGCTGGCGTGCCGATTGCACTGGCTTATATGGACTACGCCCAGAAAAAATGTGGGGTAGGTAAAATTGTCTATCCATCGGGAGATATGGAAAAAGACATGGCAGAAATCATGGCGTTTTATGCCAGCATTGCCGCCAAATTCCCGGAACAGTTTAGTGTCGATACCCGTTACTATGCAGAACCGGCTGAATAATCGTTCATCGTTAAAAAAAGAAGACAGGGCATCGACCCTGTCTTTTCATTTATGTACTTTCAATATCAACATTGGCCGTACATCAAGATGTGAGAGATTGAAGCTTCTCTCTGATTGATCCGCTGTTTTGTGTGATCAAACTTCTAAATATCTAATTTTGATTTAAGGCTGTTCTGCTTTGGGAAAAATCCCGCCCAACGATTGGCAGGCTGCGGTATAAAGCTGATATTGCTGCTGCACAATTTCATCCACCGCCAGGCTGGATTGCTGTTCACTTTCCCGATACTGTTCCACATAACGGCTGGCTTTTTGCCGGGCGGCAACCAGTGCATGTTCGTGATAGCTGTTAATGGCACTATGTGTCATTAGCGCGGTTTCAATATTGTGGCATTCAAATTGCGCCAGCAATTGTTCAGCGCGTTTTAATTCTTGGGAGTTACCGAACATACAGGCGCTCAGCAGGGTGCAGCAGGCCAAAGCAAACAGGGGTTTCATGTTAGCAAAATAGTGAAGAGAGGATAGGCCATAGTCTAGCGAATTCAGCCCACCTCTAGCATGACAAACCGGTTTAACTGCTTAAAAATTAGTTTATTGTGATAAAAGTCACACAAAACTGCAGTTAACCTTTGACCAGACCGCCATCGACAATCAGGTTTTGCCCGGTGACTGCACGCGAATACGGTGACAGGAACATCATAATGGCAGCAGCAAATTCTTCCGGGGTGGTAACGCGGCGTAGTGGCGTCGAGGCAGCAATTAAATCAAATACCGCATCTGGCGTGGCTTTGCTGGCATCGGTGGTTTGGAGCAGCCCGCCAGACAACATATTCACGTTAATACCATATTGGCCCAGATCATGCGCTGCAGTACGGGTAAAGGCCAACAGTGCGGCTTTGGCGGTGGTGTAGTCATGATAAGGCACCACCGGATTCTGCACGAGGTTGGTACCAATATTCACAATACGGCCAAATCCGGCAGTTTTCATATCCTCAAGCGCTGCTTGGGTGGTATTGAGGGCAGCCACAACTGCACCATCAAACTGTTGCTGCATGATGGCCGGCGTCAGATCTTCGACTTTGGGACGGGCATCACCATTAAACTCAAAGTTAATTAAGGCATTGTTGATGACACTATGAATGGCCTGACCAAAATGCGCCTTGGCTGCGGCAAAGAGAGCCTGCACTTGGGCTTTGTCAGTGACATCGGCCTGATAGGCAAAGACCTGCTCAGGATACTGTTGCACCAGTTGCTCGGCAGCAGCGGCACTGTTTAAATAATTTACCACTACACGCGCCCCTTCCGCCAATAAGGTTCGGGTAATCGCCAGGCCTAAACCGCGTGCGCCGCCAGTCACTAAAACAATTTGATCACGAATTTGCATATTGTTCACATCCTCATTCCCTATGCAGATGCACCATAGCAAGAAATGGCAGTCAGCCAAAGCGAAATCTGTGCCGATAGAAACTGGTGCAGTTATTGCTTAATGCCAGGGCATAGACTTCAAAAAGATACGAATTGAGCAAAATGAATCAGCTGGTGGCAACAGAAGTGAAGCCTGCGGTGCAATATTGGTTTGCACAGCTCGAACTTGGCTTTAAAGGCGCAGAAAATCGCACCGTATTGGAACATCGTAAACATCATGGTCCTGTTCGGGTGCAAAAAATGCTGTGGCCGGAAAAAACCGGGGTGTGCCACGCCATTATTGTGCATCCACCGGCAGGCATTGCCGGGGGTGATCATTTAACCTTTCAGATGTCGGCAGAGCAGGCCGCACATGCCTTGGTGACCACGCCGGGTGCAGGAAAATGGTACAAGACCAATCAAAAACAGGCTTTCCAACATATTGATATTACAGTTAAAGATGCCTCTATTTTTGAATGGCTACCACAAGAAACCATGCTCTTTAATGGTGCACATGCCAATTCTGAAACCAGAGTTATTTTGGAGGATGCCGCCAGTTTTATTGGTTGGGATATGTTGGTACTGGGCCGTCAGGCGCGCCATGAAACATTTATCGAGGGCAGTTATCAAAATCGATTTCAGCTGTACCGGAACAATAAATTACTGGTCACTGACCGTTTGAGTTTTAGTGGCAATGACCGCTGGCTCAGCTCCTGTTTGGGAATGAACGGTCATGCAGTCATGGCTAGCTTCTGGGCAGTGCCGCCAAAAAAATTCCGCTCAAAATTCTATTTAGATCAGCAGATTGATCAAATCCGTGAGCTGATTATGCGCATGGATATTAAGGTGACGTTAACCCTGCTGGATGATGTGGTGACAGCACGTTATCTGGGGGATGACGTACGCCAGTGTCATGATGCTTTCGCTGCGATACGTGCCAAGCTGCGCCGTGACTGGTTTGATTTAGATGAAGAATTTCCGAGGATTTGGCGGACATAAAATGAAGTTCTCCCTCCCAATGGGAGGGAGCTAGAGGGAGGGTAAATACATTGGGTTTATTACCTCTCCCTAACCCTCTCCTGAAAGGAGAGGGAATATCATTTTTTAGCACACATTTTGCATTATATCCTTTAGAACAAATTTAGGAACGAGATATGGAACTCAATCCCACTGAAAAAGACAAAATGCTGATTTTTACTGCGGGCTTGGTGGCCGAACGTCGTAAAGCACGTGGGCTAAAACTGAACTATCCCGAGGCGATTGCTTATATTTCTGCCGCGTTGTTAGAAGGCGCGCGTGATGGTATGAGCGTGAGTGAGCTGATGCATTACGGTACCACGTTATTAAAACGTGAAGATGTGATGGAAGGTATACCGGAAATGATTGCCGAAGTTCAGGTTGAAGCGACTTTTCCAGATGGCTCAAAACTCGTCACTGTGCATCAACCGATTGTCTAGGAGTCAAACATGATACCTGGAGAAGTGATTACCCCTGATTTAGATATTGAAATGAATGTGGGGCGTCAGACCTTAAAAATGACCGTGGCAAATGCCGGTGACCGTCCGATTCAGGTCGGTTCACATTTTCATTTTTATGAGGCCAATGATGCTTTGCAATTTAACCGTGAAGCGGCACGAGGTTTTCGTTTAAATATTGCCGCAGGCACAGCGGTACGTTTTGAGCCGGGTCAAAGCCGGGATATTGAACTGGTGGCTTTAGCCGGTAAACGCGAAGTCTATGGCTTTGCCGGTCGTGTCATGGGTCCATTGGATTAAGGAAAAATTAAAATGAAAATGTCACGCCGTGCCTATGCAGAAATGTTTGGTCCAACGGTAGGCGATCGGGTTCGTTTGGCCGATACCGAACTGTTTATTGAAGTGGAACAAGACCTCACCACTTATGGTGAAGAAGTTAAATTTGGTGGTGGTAAAGTCATTCGTGATGGAATGGGGCAGTCACAACTTTTGGCTGATGACGTTGCCGATACCGTCATTACCAATGCTTTAATTGTAGATTGGTGGGGCATTGTTAAAGCTGATGTCGGTTTAAAGAACGGACGTATCTGGAAAATTGGTAAAGCCGGCAACCCTGATATTCAGCCGGATATTACCATTCCACTTGGTGCTGCTACTGAAGTGATTGCAGGTGAAGGACAAATTTTAACAGCAGGTGGTGTGGATACCCATATTCATTGGATTTGCCCACAACAAGTGGAAACTGCACTCATGTCAGGCGTCACCACCATGATTGGTGGCGGTACAGGTCCTGCAGCAGGCACATCGGCAACGACGGTGACTCCGGGTCCTTGGCATATTTCCACCATGCTGCAAGCCATTGACGATTTACCCATGAATATTGGTTTATTGGGTAAAGGTAACCTCAGCCAACCTGACCCAATTGCCGAGCAAATTCGTGCAGGTGTAGTGGGTTTAAAACTGCATGAAGATTGGGGCTCGACACCTGCAGCGATTGATAACTGTTTGACTGTGGCAGATGAATTTGACGTGCAAGTCGCAATTCATACCGACACTTTAAATGAAAGTGGTTTCTTGGAAGAAACGTTGGCGGCATTTAAAAACCGTACCATTCACACTTATCATACCGAAGGTGCCGGTGGTGGACATGCGCCTGATATTTTAAAAGCCATTGGTCAGCCGAATGTATTGCCATCGTCGACCAATCCAACCCGTCCTTATACCATCAACACCATTGATGAACATCTGGATATGTTGATGGTCTGTCACCATTTAGATCCTGCAATTTCGGAAGATGTGGCGTTTGCGGAAAGTCGTATTCGCCGTGAAACCATTGCAGCGGAAGATATTTTGCAAGACTTAGGCGCAATTGCCATGATGTCATCGGATTCGCAAGCGATGGGGCGTGTTGGAGAAGTGGTGATACGCACATGGCAAACCGCACATAAAATGAAAGTGCAGCGTGGACCTTTAGAGGGTGACAATGCCACGCATGACAATCATCGTGTGAAGCGTTATATCGCCAAATATACGATTAACCCTGCGATTACCCATGGTTTAAGTCATGAAATTGGCTCGGTGGAAGTCGGTAAACTGGCCGATTTAGTGTTGTGGAAGCCCGCATTTTTTGGTGTAAAACCATCGATGATTATTAAAGGCGGGATGATTGCGGCAGCGCCAATGGGCGATATTAATGCGTCAATTCCAACACCGCAGCCAGTGCATTATCGTCCGATGTTTGGTGCCAATGCCCGTGGTGTGCATAACACCTGTATTACGTTTTTGTCGCAAGTGGCGATTGATGCGAGTGTGCATGAAAAGCTAGGGCTGAAAAAGTTGATTAGCCCATGTAAAGGCACACGGGATATTCAGAAGAAAGATATGAAGTTGAATACTTACTGTCCTGTGATGGAAGTTGACCCTGAAATTTATGAAGTTCGTGCAGATGGTCAGTTGCTGACCTGTGAGCCTGCGGAAGTGTTGCCAATGGCACAAAGGTATTTCTTGTTTTGATTAAAAAAAGCTCCATAACAGGGTAATGCCAGTCAGTTAAGAGATTGACTGGCTTTTTCTTGGGTATTTTTGAGGTTTTCCTTTTACAACCCTTGGATAACTCCTCACTCTTCTCTCAGGTATAACATACCGATTAGATTTCTCCATTAAACTTTCCAGATGTTTGGGTAGATTACCTGCAGAAGCCAAAGAGTCGAATCTGAGTAAATTAAGAAGGGCAATAGATGCAATATGAAAACTGATCCTCAACGGGCTTACTTTG
>NZ_VOXR01000027.1:0-36124 GCF_013420645.1 Acinetobacter sp. C15 | reverse complement strand
CTGAATAGCCGGCACTTTTGCAAATTTACCTTGTCTCTATAAGCTCACATCAATTTCAGGTAAGAATAACAATAGATAGTGAACCGTACCGGGTTTGTCGGAGACTTTTTATTTAAGTTAGGCCACCTGACCTAACGGGTTAATCTTATCATTGTACATTGCTTCAAACTCAAAAGGCGATACATTGTCAACGGCATTCTAAAATTGACCTCTTTTACCTTACAAATGGCAAAGTAAAATTGCCCCCTGAAATCAGAGAAAGAGCGGTTCAATTACTAATTGAATCTGAAAAAGATTATCCTTCTACTTGGGCAGCAATCACAGCTATTGATCCTAAAATCGGTTGTACTCCTGAAACATTGCGTGTTTGGTATCAAAAATATTTAGATCAACAAAATCTTGTCAAAGTACAACAGATATCTGATCAAGAAAAAATGAAGGGTAATCCCCCCTAAAATACTAGCTCTTTAAAAGAGGCAGTATTATGCTTTTACAACATGGTGTTTAACTTGAGAAACTGAATTTAAAACAATCTACTATAACTCTTCCAGACAGATATGAAATTAATCCACCCCTAGCCCCTTAAACACAGCATCTACCGGATCTGCATAAAAGCTGGTCTGGAACTTGGTAAACAGTTCCACAGGAATCGTTGGGATATCTGCCGCACTACTCATTGGCAAAGCAACCTTCTTGGCACCCGCATCAAAAGCAACTTGCAGACATTCGGCAATACTTTCCACCGGTGTCACTGAACCACCCAAGCTCATATCACCCAGTACCACCATCTGACTTTGAACCGATCGTCCTAAGAGGCCAGAAGCGAAAGCCACTAAACTTGGCAGAGCAAGATGGCTGAGCGGCCCGGTATTCTGTAATTCAACCACATGTAAGTGGAAGTCATGTTCCAGCACCTTACTGCCACCCGATATTCTGGATGCATTGGCCTTGAAGTAGTCAAATGCGATCTTGACCTGCTCCTTGGCACTGCTTGAATTCCATAAGCCTGATGTCGCCAATTTTCCAGAACCTTTGGTCACTTGAAGTTCTAAGCGGTATAACCCCGGCATGCCTTTATTACTGAGCCCGATGGTATATAAGAAACCTGGCTTGGCTGGACCTTCGGGAATCAGTCCGCCACCACCCTGCTCTTTGACTGAGACAAAATGTTCTTCTAAGGTGTCATTGTCGATATAGCTGAAATGAACGTCATAGAATTCCATACCACCAATTTTCTTCAGCTGCTCTTTGACCCGACGGCGTACCTGCAGCGCATATTCCAGACACTGGCGTACATCTTCTTTATTAAACTGACCGTGTGGGTAGAGCAACTTCATCAATCCAGAAACCGTCTTGCGAACGGCAATCACATCGCGCTGATTCAGGTTATTTCCGAGTTTGAAGTACTTCTCAATGGCATCCGCAAAACTACGCTTACGCATTTCCCGGAAGAATTCAGCCAGATAATCAACGATTAGACCATAACGGTTGGTAAAGAATTCCGGACGCATTTTTGGAATTTCCCAACCTGGAATATAGGCATGAAAACGATCGAAGAATGCCGAATCGATCATGGCTTCAGGGAAAGGTGCCAAGAGATGGCTGGTTTTTACCAACGATTCGACGCTTTGGTTAATATTACCCACAAAAACCATTGAAGCAGATGCTTCCATCTGTTCCCGGCCACGGGCAAAAGATCCCGATGCCATGTAGTCTTTCATGATCTGAACGCCATCTTTGTCCTTAAAGGAAATACCGGCAACTTCATCAAAGGCCACCACATCCCACAACCCCACCAGACCAATACGGCGGCTACTCATGTTATAGAACAGATTGGCGACAGTCGTTTGCCCACCCGAGACTAAAATACTGTTCGGTGAACACTCTTTGTAAATATGGCTTTTCCCGGTACCGCGTGGTCCAAGTTCACAGACGTTATAGTTATTTTCAACGAACGGAACCATACGCGCTAATAGGTGCCATTGCACATCCTCTTTTAGCGAAGCCGGTTCCATGCCGATCGAACGGATTAAACTCTCGCGCCACTGATCCGTGCTTAATGCTGCTCTGCCACTGAAAAGTTCATCCATATTCATATTCGGCATTTGAATCGGCTTGAGTAAACTCACCCCAAATGGAGAATTGGTTTGTCCTTCTTCAAAATAGTAACTGAGCGTAGCAATGACCCAGATACCACCAACAAGTAATTTTTCATACTCTTTGACGATGCCTGCCGAGATTTCGGCATCTTTGATGCCCAGATTACTAAATGATGCTTCGTATTTGTCCTTACGCTCATTCAGCTTTACGGTCACCCGATCAATGACTTTATAACTGCCCCGCTCACGAACCAGGGATTTCACCTTCTCGGCTTCATCCGGGCGGACATAATTCTCTGCCAACACGGTCTTTACGTTACGCAGACCTTGTTCAATGATCTCAGGGTCATCCGAGGCACAGTACATCCCCAGCAGGTACTCAAGTACATAGACAGGGACATTGGCCCCTTCTTTGATCAGTTTAGTCAGATCCTTACGTACCACCCGCCCAGCAAAGTGTTCATTCAGCAGCTGATCCAGTTCTTTATCGTTAGCAGATTCCATGTAGGCTACGCTCTATCGTTAATTCGTTATCAGAAGAAGTCATCGGTAAATGCCAGATCAATGGTGACCTTATAGCGCTGCATTTCGATATTCAGGTCTTTGTCCTTCAGTACTAGGAAGTAATCTTTCTTACGGTCAAAATCAGTACCGGACAATGACAGCCTGACCTGTTTAACCCGATCGGCAACAGAGTCGGTACTGCTATCAAAGGTCAAGGTTTCTTCACTTGATACTTTGAGATCCCCATCATAAATGGCAATGGATAAAGTCACTGGCATGACCAGCTCACTGACAGCTTCAGTTTGCATCAAATCAAACTTCTGGATGTTATTGACCATCTTCAGCGTGGATTTGGTAGAAATGACCTCAACTTTACGCTTGGTCCGCTGTCCAGCCTTTTCACCACGCAGCTGTTTTACCGTTAGTACAGGCACTACGATTTCCTGAGGCATGATGCCGCCATGCACGAAACGTGAGCCTCCTACAAAATGGAAACGGTTCGCCCCTTTTGGAATCCAGAAATCAGTCGCAGATAGTGTACCTGCCGTAGCTTGGGTTGAGCCTTTCCATGCTTCCTTGCTCTCTGGTAAACCATACCCAATCACATAGCGTTTTTTGCTTTTCAATGCATTGGTCGGTTTTTCAGTCAAGCTTGAACGATCCGCAGATTCCAGTTTACTTTGCTGGAACAAGAAGCCATGGTCGGCTGTAATCAATAGGGTGGAAATATTAAAGTGCATTAAAATTTTGCGGCTAAGTTCGGTCAGTTCTTCAATGGCATGTTCCACCGCCATAAAGGTTTCTGATTCTGTAGAGGCACTGTCTCCCCGAGCATCGATCACGTTGTGATAAACGTAAATCAGCTCATGGTCTTTGAGTGCTTCACGGCCTTCATCACGCGACCAGCCTTTTACCATTTCAGCGGTTACTGCCAATCCATTATAGGCAGCCAGAATTTTGGATCGTGCTGCAGTCCCTTTGCTGGACTGCCCATCCACCCATACATCATCCCCTGCGGCCTCTTTGTACTCCAAAGTCTGATGCGGCAATAACGAGGCCATGCCCAGTGTGGTGTAACTTGGGACAACGCCCAGCTGTGAAGACAAGGTCGCTTCGGAATAACGCTTTTCATTGATACGATCACGCAGCTCTACCGCAGCTTCATAGCGGAAAGCATCACTGATAATTACCACAATACGGCGTTTCGTTGCAGAACTGAGTAAGGGTCTGACGTGAGTATCGTAGAAGTTCTGCTGATTTGGGATATCTGCCACTTTCCAGACATTCAAGCGTTGCTCAGCTTCTACACGCTCACCCCAGTTACGTGCCAAGTGGTCAATAAACCAGTAGGAATAGCAATTTTCGACTTCTTCATCGAGTTTTTTCAGGATATCGACATGAGCGCGTTGAGAAGCAGCACTATAGTGGCGATAGGCCATATCAAAGCGATACAACTCCTGCTCGTAGGCTTTATACAAGGCTTCGCTGGAGTCGAAATAGAACCCAGAATCAAACTGCTGTCGCAGACTGAACAGCTCAATCGCTGCCTGCAACGCTGTATAGACGGTACGGTATTTACGGCGGGTTGCATCGTCCTTATGTTTGGACGCCCAATAGCCATCCAGACGGGTAGAAATAATCGTTCTGAAATGTTCCAGTTCAGCTTTGGCTGCTGCAGGAATATGACTGGCCAGATCAACAATGATCTTTTGTTCAATCACTTCAAAGGTCATGACATCCAGCAGCTGCTCCAGATCAAAAGTCCCGACCTTTTCTTGGATCCGCAGTGCATTGGCCACGGTCTGGGAGAGTGTATCGAAGGTTGGGTAGTATTTGGAGCTGTCTCTCCAGCGTGACAAGAAGGCTCTAGCCGTCGCACGTGAACTGACAGATGACATCACCAGTTCTTGAGCCCATAGCGGTATATCGCCCAGGCTTTCACAGAAACCTGTGGTCATCAAACGGATAAAGAACGTACCGAGCTTGAATGATGCTTCCCCATTCAATTCTTCAACTGATGCTGGATAACCAATTTCCGCCTGTAATGCGGTGACTAAAGCTGGCACCAGTTGGAATTTTTCCAGTTCAGCAAAGGAGTCTGGATTGACTTCCAGAGCCAGGTTCTGCTGTACCATTTCATCTGCCAACGCCAAGACAATATGCATCAGCTCGGCACTGTCAGCCTTGACCACAGCTGCAATCATGGCCATATCCAGATCCTGTGCATCTGCATCAGGCTGGATATAGCGTTTCAATGTACTCAGACGGGCTTTGGCTTTAAGGAATTCTTCACGTTTGGCCAGATGTTCTCTTAGACTCTGCTGCTGTAAACCCAGCTCATTAAAAATAATCGAGAAACGATCGGCATAGAAGCTGCGTGAATACAGCTTGATGTCCAGTAACCAGTCTTTTTCAGTTTCAGGCTCAGCACTTGGGAAATACAGCAAGTATTTACCCTGCTGATCCTCAAGTTCCAGTTTAAGCTTAATCGCAAGGCTGGATTCTTCTGCCATATTCAGAATCTGGACATCATTTAGCTCTAGGGCTTTGATTTCTTCAGTAAATGACTGTTCTGCATCATACCAAAAGACAATTCGGTGCTGTTCAGTATAAAAGGCTTGTTCTAGGCCTTGCTGAAGTTGATTTAAGTTCATGCAAACACCTCTGCATGATCTCGTTCGCAAGAAAAGCTATTCATCACTTTTCCCCCGTCACTGCTTTGACTTCAGCCAACAAGTCCCCAAACTTGCCATAGTTCACTTTCACCCCATCATCTAGATCCAGTGAAATACGCTGATCGGCATAATGGCGCAGTTTTTCTTCAAAGCTACTCAGTTCAGCCTGTTGCTTATGCAGTTCCTGCAGTTTTTTCTCGATGCGCTTAATTTCAGCCGCAGAGTCACTGCTTTCTTTTGCTGTTTCCAGAGAATTAGCATAAGCAGCCATTTTGGAAATGAGTGGCATGACGTATTCGGTACGCATACGTGCCAAAGTACTCTCGTTATAACGGTGCAAGTACACCAATGCCTGAAAAGCCCCTTGCTTACCACTGCTAAATAACCAATAGATTGGACGCTTTTTATAGGTCTGCATATGGTCTTTATAGAACTTGCTGGCGAGGTAACGGCGAATGGTGTCTTCTGCTGTTTCACTGGCTTTTTTATCCAAGCTTTCTGCTAACCACAGCATATTGGCGTCTAGTGTGTCTTTACCCCAAACCGCAGTTAAGAACTCTTGGATACGATGTGTAGCATCATCTTCAAACCAGTGCATTTCGGTGAGTGGAATAATGCCGTCAGCATCCGCTGGGAATGTTTGATAACGACTGGCATCAAAGTCTTGATTGCCTGCATGGGCATAGATCAGACCTGATTCATCCAGGCTATAACGTCCCATCATGCAACCAATTGCATAAGACACTAAACGCTGGCTGTCTTTTTCACGGTCGGCACGAGTCAGCGTGATTTGCTCATCGGGTACATCTGGCGTCAGTTCATCCTGTAAACCATAAGCGTCAATAAACAGCTTATTGTTTTCTTCTTCTAGACGTTTCATTTCTGCCACAGCGTCAGCATTTTGCTGTTGCCATGTATTAAAGGCTTGTTCTAAGTTTGGCTGTTGAATATGAATAATTGGATTTTGAGTAAAGTCCCATGAGGTTTCGTAAGAATCCCAATCTGATTTAGAAATTCTAATTAAATTTTCCGTATTTAAAGGTAAATTATCGATATCCTCTACAAATAGGATTTTTCCAATATCCCCAGGCTGAAAGTTTAATGTTGGAGATAAGAACTCAAGATACCTTGACGCTACTTTTGAGTTCAAAAATGCACCATATTTTTTTAAATTTAATTCGGAAAATAAAGTACATCCGCCATTATCAAATAAAGCCCCTTCAGGTGTATATCGACAAGAAAATCCTCCAGAGGATACCGTTGTCCATGTAAAACCTTCTTTCATTTGAAATGACATATTTCTAATCGTCGGTTTCTTAGTCTTAAGTGATAATCTACTTTTTATTTCAAACCCATCATTTTCCCAATTAATAACATATTCACGATTACCGTACCAACGTCTAAAATCACCGCCTTTATTATATGGAAACCACTTATTACAAGTCGTTCCTTCTAAAGCACTAGATAAGTTCTTATTTACTTCAAACCAAAATCTTAAAAAAATTGCATTTTCACCTGTATCAAGGCCTTTTTTGGGGAAACTTACGGTTGAAAGCGTTCTCCCTAGTTCATATAAATTTCTTTCTGCTGTATTCACCCAATAAGCAATAGGTTGTCCAGGAATTTTGTTATATTCATTTTGTTTTGTATTTTTCAATCTTTTATTTTGAATTGGAAATTCTTTTGGATTCCTTGATTCATTTAAGTCATTATTATCACAATATGAAAAACTTCCTGAATAGTTACCAACAGATCTATTTAAGATAATAGTCGCGGCAGTACCAAAGGCAATTCCCATTACTCCATTGCCCATATGCACCATACAAGACAAAGTTCGATCATGTAGCAACTTTTCACGCATTGCTTCATAAGAAGATAAGAACATCCAACTTTGCATAGTGACCATGCTATTAAAACCACTGTCCTTACACCAATCGAAACCACGCTCAATAAACATGGCAAACAGGTCTGACTTGCTGTCTGGGAATTTCTTTTTGGCAAAATCTTTAAGTGCTGGATTCATCCCCTTACCCCCCATATACGGCGGATTGGCAATCACAGCATCATATTGTTTAGCAAGTAATTTAGCTTGCTGAACTAAAGGTAAAAGCTCTTGTGCCGACTGCTGACTAAAGATATCCCCTGACGCTAATGCTTTATTGAGCTTTGTTTCTAAATCAGGCAGCTTTTTAGCGAATGCTGCAGGAATTTGAATCAAAGAACCAAAGGTTGAAGCATGTTCAAATAGGTCCAGCAGTTCTTTTAAATCTGACTTCTCTAGGCTGGTATTGGCTAAGTCCTGACTAAATGCTTCTAAACGATCCGGCTGACTATCTTGCAACGCAATAATATTCAGCTTCGATGGATTGCTAAATAAACGGCGGTCATCCTCACGCGCTTTCATCAATAACGCAAAACTCGCCAACTGTGCCGCACGGGTATCAATATCAATGCCGTACAGGTTATTTTCCAGAATCAAACGTGGAATATCCCGACTGCGGTAACCACGTTCTAAATAAATCGCTTTTAAGCAATCATAAGCTTCAACGAGTATATGCCCCGAACCACAGGCTGGATCCAGCACCGTAATGCTTTCAGGGTTTAAAGTATCGCCATTTTCACTAATACGCACATCAATCAGTTGTTTCAGTTGTGCATTGACTTCGTCGCTTTGCTCAGCTGGCTGAATATAGTATTCCCAATTACTTGCAAGCGTACTTTCTGGATGTGCCATCAGCCATAAACGACCGACACTGTTCTGTACCAAATATTTTACAATCCAGTTTGGCGTGAAGAGTTGGGTCGCTGCAGGAATGTCTTCACTTTTGACGACTTTACCAATCACCTGATCTTTCTTTTCAGAAATATAGAACTGATACAGCCAGCCAATAATCTGCACATCCGACCAATCTTCTTCCGGAATACTGCTCACCAAATCACGGATCAAAGAGTCGGTTTTGGTGAGGTTATCGGGTAATAACAGTTCAGATTCATCAGACACCTGTTCGAACAGGAGTGGCATGACCTGATTCAACGCATGACACTGAGCCAGTAACAGTTCCCGATACAGCTCTTCGTCTTTATTGCCATCCAGCTTGAGTTCAGCCACACGGCTGGCATCTAATCCCGGTAGGTCAATATCCAGACACTCTTCCAGAATCTGTGGCAAGCCTGCACTACCATCGGCACTACTCAGTACACGGCGACCATGATCCAGTAAGCCTTTGCATTCCATGTAACGAATCGCACAGAGACGGTTAAACCAGCTATAAGCGATATAATCAATCGTCTGCTCAAAACTGCTGGCTTGAATGCGTTTAATCAGCTTCTCACGAGATTTCATGACGGATAGCGGAAAAACCTGATCGCCAATCAGCAGCAAGTCGCCTTTCTGTTCTGCCGGTAAAATGCTGTCTGCGGTGATGCCATATTTGGCCGCCTGCTTGCGCATCGCTGCGATAAAATCATTGCGTGCTTGCGGTGCGTATTTTTTAATATTACTGGTATTCATTTAAAAACCTTCAATTGATTGCTGATGCCGTATAGATCGCTAAGCTGAGTTAGCGAATACGCACACGCTTTTTGTCACCCACGATTTTCTTCAGTTCAACTTTGAGTGCGTCTACAAACTGATTCACAGACTCTTCCGTTTCCAGATAGACACTGCTAGAGGTTTTGTTGTAAATGCTGGCGACATCGACTTCCACCACCGGTTTCGGCGGCACTACGGCTGTCACAGGCTGTACCGGACTCACAGCAGCTGCTACTGGGCTGGCGGTGGTTGCTGTGCTGGTTACGCTCTCTGCTTTGCTCTGAGCCAGTTGTGCCGTTTTGGTCTGACGCTGGATTTCCGTACGAACTTCGCTTTCCAACTCATACAAGACTTCATCAAAACGCTCCACGGCGGTTTGGGTTTGCAGCATATAGATGGTGGACAGGCTAGTTTCCACTTCAATATCCGTTTTAAGCAGTTGTAGTGGGCGTAATAGCTTGTTACTCAGCTCAGCGGTAGCGATGCCACTGTTTTTAATCTCAGCTTCTAACTGCTTGATCTTGTCATCAATGTGTTCTATCGCCTGATTACGCTTCTCAGTCAGCAATTGCTCATTGATGCTTTCCACTGTGCGAACCAAATCAGCCACTTTATTTAACAGGCCATAGGGCGATTCAAGGGTGAAAATACGATGTAATTCGGAGAGGGCTTTTTTTGCCACCTCATCACTGCCCAGCGCCTGTTTGTTTTTCTCAAAATGACGTAAGGCCTGTTGCAGTTGCTGCCAGCTCGGCATCTGGTTAGTGAAGAACTCATGAATATCACGATAATCTTCTTCCAGATCCAGATAGTCGTCCTTGTTCTCAACCACGGCCTTAAAGAAATCGAAGCTGTCGCTATTAGCCAGCAAGCGCTCCAAAGTCAGAATCGACTTTTCAATCACTTTCTTGCCCGGGAACTGCCCGACATCAGTTTTGCTTTTGTACGACTTAAAGTTGGCTAACCAGTTGTTAAAATGTTGGGTATAGAATTCAAACAGCTCTTTCTCAGTCGCTGGCCCCATGGCCGAGAATAGGTCTTGGGTCAGTTGGCGTGCCTGTTTCAATACCTGATCATCAGTCTGGCGTTTTTTAATGATCGATACATCACGGCGACGGCGGCTGTTCTGTAAAGGCTCAAAGGCATCTTTTAACTGTAAGCTGCCACCATTTAACTGCAGTGAAATCCGCCCCATTGCCGCCAGCTGACCTACCAGCAGTAAAATCTCGGCATCTGGCCAGCCATAAGGGCGTTTGACAAAACGATCTATCACATCTGAGACTAGAATACGCTCTGTACCGGTGGCCCGTAGTGCAATGTACTGCTCCACTTCCTGTAGGGCTTTCGGATTGCTCTGACCGCCATCCAGAGACAATCCGAGTTGCGCCATATCATCCACAGTCAAGACGGCGTTCAGTTCACGCCAGGCATCCTGCTGATAGACCTGCAAATAGCTCAGTTTGGTATAGGTGTTTTCCAGCAGATAACGACAGGCTTCATCTAGCTTGGTGGTTGGACTTGAAGATGAAAGTTGTAGATGTTGACCCAAGGCATAACTTTCCGCGTCCAGCAACATTTCTTCGACCCGGACACGCAGGCGTTTTTTACGCTCCTGATTCTCACGGCCACGGTCTGCCAGAATACGGCTGATATCCGATTGGGTACCATCATCATTTAAGCGGATGAATTTATTGGTTTTCAGCCAGGTGCGCAGCTCATTAAAGAACTGTTTATCGTCTGCCAGTTTAAACAGTACCTGCCCTTCGGCCTCGGCGCTCTTACCAATACAGAAAGCTTCTGTGTAGAGGGTATATTCCGTATCTAGTGGAGAAATGATTTCAACTTTCAAATCGCTCTCATACTTGCCATCCAGGCTATGACCATCCAGAAAACGACCAATCTGATAGTCCATCTTGTTGGCTTGATGGCGGTATTTGTTCTGATCGCGCAGTAAATCTTTAAAGATCAGATTGGCTAACTCTTTATTTTCTTCTGAAGCTGCTAAGTCAGTGGCTTTAATTTTTCGAGTGATATCCCGCTCTTCATTAGTCAGGAACAGGAACTCATCGCCATTCCTAGTAATCAGGCTTTCTTTTTCCAGACGCTGCAGGCTCTCTTCAATCCGCTTGCGCAATGCCAGCTTATCTTCATCAATTTTCTCAATCGACAAAGTCACCAGGTTATCCAGCGTACCTTTGATGATATCGACATAGCGGATCATGAACAGGGTACGCAGCATCTGCACATCAAAACCATCCAGGGTCTTATTCTGCCCTGCCTGGTCGATGGTACGCTTCACTGCAGTATCCAGGAAACCTTCGACTGAAGTATAGAAGCGGTGGAAAGGAACCAGGGCACCGACTTCATCTGTAGCAATCGCATTCGCGGCCATCTGGAACGCATCCAGCATGGACCGTTCACCATAGGCCAAGTGTGCACCGGTCGCACCGACTTTACGGATTTCTTCAAATACTTTTTGTACCAGCTGAAAGTGGTACGGCGCAAAAGGATAGTTATTGATAAAGCTGTCTGGACCCTCATAGTTCTTGAGTGTTGGGCCTGAACGGTCAAAGGTGATCTGGTTTTTTAAGATATCGCCCTTTTGCTCAAACACTGATCTGAGCAGTGCTTCAGCTTCCGGGGTTTTACGTAATAAACGTTTCTGGATGACTTCATCGGTATTGGAACTGGACAGTGATAAACGGGTTTTAAAACGTCCAGCAATCTTGGAGAAGTCATTGGCTTTGGAAGAAGACATCTCACCTAAAACAGCATCGATGTCTGCCTGCGAGGTGACGATAATCCAAGCGCGGCCTTTACAGATCGTACCCAAGTTTTCAGTAATGGTTTGCAGTGTCAGCATCAAGCGGGTATCGCTGCCAATAAACTGCCCCACTTCATCGACCAAGAACAACATGCGTTGCTGGGGTCCTTTGCTATCTAAGTATTCTTTCACCCACTGACAGAAGTTTTCAACCGAAACACTAAAGGTCTGCTCAGAATCTTCAAACCATTTATGCGCAGCTTCTGCTGATAAGTTGAGGGCTTGGGAAATCGCGGTTTCGACATCATCCTGATAGAACTGATAGCCGTCACGTTCTTCCAACCAGGACATGCCGCTAGATTCTTCAAAAGCCTGTTTAAAGCGCTCATACACCCCTTTCTGGCTCAGATGACGTTCCATATGGGCAATATGTGGATGGTCAGCACTAAAACCCTGATACTCGTTAAACACACGTAAAAACACATTCAGGATCGGATTGCCATCGTCATTGGAACTAGCTTTACTGTCGATGTTAAACAGGATGACATCGGCATGATGGCTAACGGCCTTGCCAATATCGGCACGGATAAATGCATCACGAATTTTGCTTTCATCAAAGAATTCTGCAGCACTGCGTTCGTTACCTTCCGCATCGCGTACCACTTTATTGGCCAGAATATACGACAAGGTTTTCAGGAAATGTGATTTACCTGAACCAAAGAAGCCAGAAATCCACACGCCGACACGATTGGCAATCGAAGGGTCGCTGAGGTCTGTACCATAGGACTGGAAAAAGTCACGAAAATGCTTTTCCAGCTCATTGGTGACCACGTACTCATCCAGCTCCTGGTAAACCGTGGCATTATCATCCTGATCTGCCTTCACCACCCCGTTAATTGCACGATCTAATGGCTTGTAAAAAAGTTCTTTAATGTTCATCTCAATCCATTCCCCCGAATTCTTATTTCTATTTGCCGTGTTTAAGGCACTAATCTGAATGCTCTGTAGTAATTGTTGCTTGGAATTTTTCCAAATAAACTCATCGCTTGACCGTCGTAATAGCCCGGGTAAAACAGCACCACTGGCTTATGCCCCAGTAACGAATGCAAACTGTTCAATAAGTGATGGGCACGTAACAGTGGCCAAACCGACCCAACCCCAGTCATCAACACAATATCTTGCGCATTGGTGGCATATTTACTCACCAGATACGGCGCGAACTTATCCATATGCAGTGGGCCCTTTAAGGCTTTGAGCAGCGCTTCATCGCCTTTGGCTTTTTGCATTTGAATGGCTTTATCGATGAAGTTACGCTCAGCCAGATAATCCACCACGGCTTGCAGCAGGTTGATATTCACCACCTTCAGCTGACTGTGTTTTTTCTCCAGCATCCCGTCTAGAAAATGCAGATATTCGCGCACTTTCAACTCATCTTCAGGTGCATAATCAAAAATCCAGAAGCCAATTTCATTGCCCAGTCCTTGCCCGGTGAGAAACTCGGTGGAAAGAATTCGCTCTGGAATCTGGTTCAGACGCTCATGTATTGTTTGACTCATTGCTGCCCCTCTACAACTACCGCGTCCATAGCGACACTTCCATAGATCTTTTAATGCGTTGTTTATAATGTTCTTCCAACAGGCTACGCAGCTCTGCTCTGACGATCACGCGCTGTAACTCCAGCTTACGGGTACTTTTTAAGTAACCGGCTTCTGCCAGCATGCGAAACACCACCTGCCCCATTTTTTTCTTGCTGGACTCTTTCCATTCACAGATATCCGGATCACGTTGTGAGCGTTCATCCAAAAAATCTGACCAGATATAACTGTCCAAGTGTTGCGCCTGGGAGATATAGGCATCCCTCATCACCGTTTCCATAAACTCAAGCAGCAATAGGTTGCGTTCCAGTGCCCCACAAAAAGCCACCTGAGTCGCCAGTTCATCATCCCCATCCCGCAAAGCTTTCCAGAAATCAGGCTCTAAGCGCTCCAGACGCTTACGAATAGCGGTGGCATTGCGTTGAGCTGAGGCTGCGGTTCTTTTTTGCAGAATATTGTCAACCTGAATGGCCTGATGCCATTGTTCTGGAGTCGCCTCTCGTAATAACAGATCCGCGATCAGCCGGCTTTCACGCACCATCAGTGAGCCACCAATCAGGTCACTGTCATAATGAAATTGTTCTAACATAGCCAATCTCCTATGAAGCTTGATCAAACAGGTAAGACGACAGCTTTTCGATATCTGAACCTTGTAACACCAAGGGATATTTCAAGGCATCTTCCGCCTCAGCCAGCGTGATCGCGGCCTGATAGCGCTGCAAGGTATAGTGAGCCAGGGCTTTTTTCACCGGAATCTGTAATCTGCCATCAGGCATGCCGAAGTCTTTTTCGACCAGCGCTTTTTGAGCTTCATTCAATTTTGGATTAGGGATCAGCGTCAGTACAATTTCTTCATGCCATTGCTGATCCTGAGCAGGGTCTACTGAGTCAATCGCCACCACAACAGGTGTGCGATCAATTCTGGAGAGTAAAAAGTCCTTAAACTGCTTGCTCTGATGGCAATAGGCACGGACATGCCAGCGAAAACCGGTATACACCAGGGTATGTGGGGAAATCATGCGTTCATGCCACTGTGGATTATGCATGGAGGCATAAATCATTTTTAAAGTACTTTGGTTGCGGCAGGCACGCAAAACTTCCCGAATCACTTCAGGACGTACACTGCGATCAGGTAATTGAACTGCTGCAAGATTCGGTTCTGGCATCGCAATCAGGGCATGCGATTCACTGACCAGGCCCGAGAGCATATTGAGATATTCATTGATATGCGCTGTAGTCAGTACAGGCTGGAAGCTGGCTTTAGGCACATAACCCTTGACGGAGGGGTCATGAATCAAGGCATCGGGGTTATACAGCGTATTATAGCGCTTGATATCCGCAGAAGCCTGCTGTCGACTAAGTCCAAACCAGCTCATCAAACGATTGGTAACCAAACGACCTTCCCAGTATGCAAGCAGCTCGATCGCTCGCATTCGTAGCAGGACTTCATGCTTATCTGTCGTCATATACCAATCAGTCAATAAATAGCAGCTTTAAGATTACCCTACAGCAAATATACAGTAAACATTTTTGACGGTATTTAAAGGTAGTATTGCAATCACCAGATAAAAAATATACTAATATAGTGATGATAGCTGTCAAAGTAAGATCTCTAGCAGATCATGGATCCTGGTGTAGAGCGTAAATTGAGCTAAATTTTAGAATGAGAGTAATATGGGTTTTAGATTTCGTAAAAGTATT
Source organism: Acinetobacter sp. C15 (assembly GCF_013420645.1). Lineage (NCBI taxonomy): Bacteria > Pseudomonadati > Pseudomonadota > Gammaproteobacteria > Moraxellales > Moraxellaceae > Acinetobacter > Acinetobacter sp. C15. Next base: position 21,254 of record NZ_VOXR01000027.1, on the reverse strand, counting down.
AAATTATTCCCGGGTTTTAAAATTAATCTGACCCATAAAGGCATCAGCAGTGCCAGCATTGGCAAACCTGGTGCTTCTCTAAATATTGGGAAAAAAGGTACGCGAACCAGTGTCGGTATTCCAGGTACGGGACTATCTTACTCTAAACACCAGCCTTACTCTAAAAAGACCCGTGTTCCACAACCGACATCGCTAGAACACACGGAATATAATCCTCAGAATTTAGAACAACCGAAGGCAAAGATATGGCCTTGGATTATTTTTGGAATATTGTGTTTTATGGTGGGTGCCGTCATTTTTTAGCAAGAACAGCACTGTATTTTGATCAAAAAAAATGCCCAGATGGATGAATGGGCAAACTAAGGAATTAATATCCTTCAGAAACTCCAGCGCAATTCTCGCTACTTTCAGTAAGCGACTCTGGCTCAATCATGATAGTCTGACTCAATCGAATCGAGGTAAATCGATCCATCACAATTGGAGCAGAAATTATGCTTGAATACATTCTTGAATGATGCTGAAAAGTCTTTGAGTTTTAATTAATAAATAAGAGTATCCATGTCTACCCTCAACTTTACTTATTTTCAGATAGCAACCAATCGAGAGCACTCATTTTTACAATACCATTATAATTCGCTTCAGTCCCTATCGTGTCTAAGGTAAGCAAATACTTGGGATACGAATCAGAAATTTTCTGTAATGGACGTAACTCTCGGCTGAGTGTCTCCTCATTGAGCGTTTCTAATGCCACCTGATAATAAGTTAAATTCTGTAAAGTATCGACAGCAACAAAATCAATTTCATATTCATCAACCCGCCCTACATAGACCGTATAACCTCGTCTGACAAGCTCAAGATAAATCACATTTTCTAAGATATGACCTTGATCAGCATTAGCATCAGGCAACATAATCCGGCGCAATCCGACATCAACTAAATAGTATTTTTCAGAGGATTGTAATAACTCACGCCCGCGTACTTTAAATTGTGCAGCACTATAAAATAACAAACTGTCCTGTAAGCCCTGAATATAGCGTTTTACTGTTTCAAATGAAATTTTAACCCCACTTGAAACAAAGGTATTTTTAATTTTATTGATGGAAATAGGTGAGCCTGTCACGCTTGCCAAATATCTTGCGACACGCTCGAGAGAGTTAATATCGGCAGTATTCAAACGGGGAATAACGTCTTTAAACATTACACTGGCATAGACCGCTTGCAAGTAATCATAAGTTTCCTGCTGGCTAGTCATGGCAAGCGTATAAGGGAAACTACTGCGCGTATACATGGCATACAAATCACGATTGGATAATTGTTGGATGATCGGATTATTTTCAATATGCCACTGTTTAAATTCTTGGAATGACAGAGGTAGAACGTGTTGCTCGATATAGCGTCCTGTAAGTAAAGTCGCAAGTTCTCCACTTAGAAAGAATGCGTTTGAACCTGTAATATATAAATCGATATAATCTCGAACATATAAAGAGTCGACTACTTTTTCAAAATTAGTAACATGTTGTATTTCATCTAAAAAAACATAGTTTTTTTTGCTTTTATCAACTTTAGACAGTACATAATCATGTAGTTTACGGTAATCTGTGAGTTCTTCAAATTCCATAAATTCGAAATTGATAGCAATGATGTTTTCGGCTTGTACACCCTGTGCTTTTAGGTCTTGTTGAAACATCGCCAATAAGGTGGATTTTCCAGAGCGACGCACACCTGAAAGTACTTTAATGACATCACGGTCTTGCCATGTATTCAGAAATTTTAAGTAGCCATCACGTCGAATATTAGCGCTTCTCATTGTTTACACTTGAAATCTGAAGTTTTAATAAATTCTATCAAATTTTAGAATGTATATGTAAATATATTTAATTTTAAAAAAAGTTTAAAGGTTAAGTGAAACATTCAAAGCTGCTGTAGAAGCATGTAAACAGCAGATCTGATCAAAATCCAAATTCTGTCTTTTTGATTATTTTCTATGTTATGTTATTTCATTGATGCTACGAGTTAACTGCTATATAAATTAAGTGAAAAGTAAATGGAACTAAGATGTTAACTAGAGTGGAACTCATTTTTGTTGTGCTAATGGTCTCAGCCTTAATCCTAATTGCTTATGAAATGCTAAAAGGTTTATTTTAGAGCATCTATACAATTTTTGATCAAAAAAAAGCCCATAGAGGGAATCTATGGGCGAAACTAAGGACCTTGACGGTCATTCAGAAACTACAGCTAGTTTCTGGTTGTGATTCTGGACTGAATTAAAAATAACCACATTAGCTGAATGTATCAAAAGTTAAATCATGTGATTAATGATTGATACATCTGCAAAAATGAGCTCATCGCTCTGCTGCTCAATACAGTAATTCACCAAACAAATCCGCTCTAATCTCTTCCAGGCTCAGATCTGATTTCATCCTATTACAGATGGGATGAACCAGCAGACCATTCTCTAGAACGCCTTGCCCACCTACGGCTTTGGCAATCCGATGATCCGATTCAGTAGAATCAAGATAGATCAATCCATCACAAATGAGGCAAAAGTTATGATTACCCACCAGAAAATTGTGCTTAAGCAGACTCTTGGTTAATGCCGAAAAGGCCTTGGGCTTTGACCGAGAAATTGGACTAATCGACTCCACATATCCCACCACATGCTTGACGACTGCATCATCATAACCACCCAAAAATCTTTCGACATAAAACTCGTTAAAGTTTATGTACTTGAAGGCCTTAGACATGGACAGAATAAAGGTATTCAGGCATTCCTCATCATCAAAATCAACTTCCATTTCCAAGCTTAAGCAAATAAAGGCTTTATAGACAATTTGTAGCCGATCATAGCCCTTGATACCACTGCCGAACTTGCCGACCGTTTCGGTGGTCGCCACGGGGAAATTGGCGATCAAGAACTCAATACTACGGCGTATCCGGGTGAAGTCCTTGAAACTAATCTTTCGATGATGAATCTGCATGCGGCTTTCATGAATTTCATACACAATTGAAAACCATGCAAGAAAAGAAGTAATCTGAAAACGCTGATCCTTATAAAAATATAAGTATGGATGTAAGCCCAAACTCGGAACCCCAGCATTTTTTACAGGCGTCGCTATCCTGCAAAGAATGGTCAACAGATGCGACATTAGGTTTTCAACGCGCTCCCCCTGATTCAGACTCATAATATTATGAATCTGATCACCCGCAATGATATTCATCAGCTCATTGACCAAGCCAATTTTTTTGCCATGACTCATTTCATTGTCTAATAAAATGGTCGAAAAAAGGAGCTGATGGATCCTCTCCCCTAACTCAATCAGCTCATTTAAACGTGTATATTGGAGCTCTTCCAAGTTAGATTTATTGTCATTGATATAACAACAGGCATAGATCGCATAATAGGCGTCACTCCCGCGACTTCTGAGATGATATTCCTCATATTTATCTAGACGTTTAGTATCTGAGTTAATCGATTGAAATACCCGTCGCGCATCTTCTGGAGTCCCCAGTACCTGCCGGAAACTGATTTTAATATCGCCTAATTTCGATTTTTTTTCTGCAAATTCGGCATCAGTACAAATTTTTTGAAAATCAGCAAGATCTCCTAAATAATTGCGGAGGTAACGAATATCTTGTTTTTGTTGATCATTGAAATTAGGTGCTTGAGGGACTTGCTCATCCGCAAAATATCTATTGATCCATGCATAAATACAGGAAAGACGATGAGCCCCATCAATAATGTAAATATTGCCGTGTATATCTTTCCAATACAAAATGCATAAATTGATGTTTTGATCTTCTGTGCAATCTTCAATAAAGTTTGCAATTTCTTGCACGCTCCAACATTCCGTAGAACGCTGGTTATCCGCTTTAAATAAACATTTGATGATTGGATGCTTTTCAAAATCAGTCAGTGCCACTTCAAAATTGTCACGCTGCATTGAAGGTGACATTTCTTCTGGCAACATGACTTTACGCTGAATAATATTGGTCAATAGTCGTGTAGAACCCATTTCTTATTTTCTCCAGGCAACACTTTCCTACTTTCGCTCAAGTACGAAATTTGAAAATGTATATAGTTCGATTTGGTTAAAGCTGTGAATTAAATGACCGTCAATATCCAGTCAGCGCTAACAAAAGAAACCTAAGAGAAATGGGTACTTTTAAAATGATATTTTTCATATTGTAATCTCGTTGATCAATGTGAAATTTGCCAACATCTTTTCCACGAGATGGTGGCAAACCAAATAGGGGTGGAAATACCGCTCAACGAAACGGCCAGTCATAGACTGCCCTACTTGGCCTGCCATAAAGCATTGCCATGCAGACACAAAAGAGCCACTAAAAGTGACTCTTTAGCACGTTGAGATGCGGGTTTCCACGCCCGATTACAGATTTTGCTGTAATGTAATAATCATATTTGTATCTTTTTCTTTGGTCAAACCAAATTAGACTTTTTTTACTCATTAATTCTATGAAAGGACCTCAATAAATTAAAATATTGAGGATTATTAAAACAAAAAATCAAATTCGCGGATTCCCAGGCCTTTGCTTGGCAAATCAGATTTTGACAAAGCAAAGGCCTGGGCCCCTTTTGAACCACTTATTAAGCTTAGGCTATTTTTAGAATATTTATGATTAGCAGTTTTAACTAAAGGCGGCTTTGTTGCATAAACATTCAAAAGCTGAGTTTTCCCCAATCCATTCAAATTTAAGTGACAACTTGGGTGTGAGGTCTACCTAATTCCGTAAATCTATTCAGAACTGCCACACGCGCATGAACTTCATTGACCTGACTTTGAAAATGTCTTGCCGTCAGCTTATCTCCTAATAATTTGATGCAATGCATCTTGGTTTCCACCAAACTGCGACGGTGATAGCCCGACCATTTTTTCCATAGGGTTCTGCCTAAATGCTTAACCGTTTGAAGTAACTCATTTCGTTCTATTGAACTGATTTTAGAATCTTTCCAGGGCTTGGCATTCTTCCTGGGTGGAATTACTGCATGTGCTTGACGATCTGAAATCACTTGTCTGCAGCACTTCGTGTCGTACGCCCCATCGGTATAGACAGAATCTATTCGCTCATTTGGTGGGATTTGATCCAGTAAATCACCTAGTTCTTGTGAATCACTGACATTATTTGTCGTAAGCTGAACGGCACGTATTTGCAGTGTTTCAGCATCTATACCAATATGCAGTTTACGCCATTGCCGACGGTATTCAGGCTGATGTTTCTTACGCTTCCATTCACCTTCACCTAAAAATTTTAAACCCGTAGAGTCGACGAGTAGGTGTAACCCATCACGACTTTTCTGATAGCTTATCGCAATATCAATATGCTTTTGTCGTCTACAGAGGGTGGAGTACGAATATCACTGATATTCGGGGCTGCTCAGCCACAGAGTTTAATCAGGCTTTGAGCAAAGCCAGTGACCATACGTAAAGAAAGACGGAATAGAGATTTGATCATTAAACAGCATTGAATCGCTGTATCGGAATAAGTTTGATTTCGTCCGTGCTTGCCTTGTGGTTGTGCATACCATTGGGTCTTAGGATCAAACCAGATTGAAATATTTCCTCGCTTGATTAAAGCTTGGTTATACGAGGACCAATTGGTTGTACGGTAAGTTTTAGGTGCAGGCTTCTTCATCTGGAAATTATATTGCTAAAGAAGCCCTCAAGAATAGCTTTGTGCAACAAAGCCACTAAAGGCTAGAATAAGGAATTTTCATTTATGAGCATTAACTCATCAAAACAGATTAATTCAACTTAAATACAGTTTCTATCTTCAGCAATGTATAAAATTGATTAAAAATTATAAACATAATATGAAAAAACGTACTTTTTATTTGGTTGAAAAACCAAAAAATCAACCCAAAATAGAGGGTTACATTATTTAAAACTGATTCTCCAATTAATTTAAAACAACACTCAATTTCATATTAAATCGCTTTTAATTTATTATTTTATTAACAACAAAAGGTATTATTTATATCAATAATATTTCAATTAATTTTAACGTAGCGTGATTATTGTCTTGCGTCTCAACAATGCTGTTTTTTAGGCTAAAAAACACTCAAAAAACCTAAAACCCGGGGTTGGATTTTCACCCTTAATTACCCCATTTTTGAGCGCTAAAAAACTGATTATCTGCAAACCAATACTCAGAAAAATCAAGCTATAAAATTAAAAACAATATCCATATGTTTTCAATGTATTTTTTTTTGATAAATTTCCGTTCATATGCTCAACCTCAGATAGAACCCTTGAGCACTCTTTTTTGATACTCTCGGCACTCTTTCATCTTGTAAAAGACGCTTTGCAACAGCATCTTTTGAATAAAATTATTATCTTTTTTATTCCATATTTTATATTTTTTTATTTTCACCTCGCCCTTTTTTACATTATTAAATTCACTCGGATTATATTCATCCCATTCAAAATTATCTGAATCTTTTGAATAAAGTTTATAGATAAAATCTAAGAATCTTTGATAGTCAATCAAGTCATTTTTAGATGATGCCTTAAAGTTCAAAATAGGACGATCTTTTTCAAGTGAAATTTTATTTTCTAAACAATCAAAAAAATGTTTAAGATCTTTTTGGGTTACATTTTTATTTAAGTTAAAAGGTTGCTCAATCTCATAGTGATTAGACCATGTCACCATTTTCTTCCAAGTAAAACCGATAAGATCCTCATGATTAGCATCATTTTTGACGTGACTTGTATAGAGAGAAAACGGCTGGCTGATCGATTGAATGAATTTCAATACTTCAGGATCGATCGTTGCTTTTTCTTTTTTTTCCCGCCACTTCCGGTATTCGTCTAGAAACGTTTCACGGTATAAAAATACGTCCTGTTGTTGAGGCTGCTTCTGCTTTTTCTTGCTCTTTAATGCAGCAGTTTGAGAATTATTTTCTGTGTGTGAATGAATCTTCTTCATCAATTTTAAAATATCTCTTTCATTCGACTGAAATTTAACCTTGAAATCGCGATGCATCAACTGACTATCGCCTAATAATGCCTTGATCAATTGAGGTGAATATTCACGGTTTGCTTGATAAAACATGTCAGCAATCAGGATATTCAGATGATGCAGATAATGTCTTGCAGTGATCCGAATGTCTTCATGCCCCATCAGATGCGCAAGTCGAGACCAGGCTTGGGCACTACGCGATGAAGCATCCTTCATATTGGGTAAAATGTGCTTTTTAAGCTTACGCCCAAACTCGGAATCATAGTCAGTAAAACAACGTACCAGTGCTATGCTGCCTTTTAAAAGGATAGCCAAATGTGAAGCGGTACTATGCCTGAAAGCGTGAAAGGTATATTGATGATCGTTTGTCCCTAATACAGTATTAAACAGCAACTGGGTAATTTTTGATAAATTTGTACTGGATAAAGGTTGTTCACCCAGCATAAAGAGCTGTTTGATTTTTCTATTGCAGACTGCTGCAGTCGCTTTAGAGCCAGGTAACTGGTTTTGATAAAAGCGACAAAATCCTGTGAACTCGTCCGGTGCTAAAAAATAAGCTAAATCAAACTGACGCGTGGCATTATCACTTTTCAGATCACGCTCAGAATTTAGACGAATCCTAAGGGTGAGATCATCAATATCACCCATTGTTTTTCTCATTTTATGGTGAGATCGATCGTCTTTCTGCTGATCTAAAGCGGATTCAAACACATAATAGAGCTGTCGATTGTCAGGATGTTTTCGTAACTGCGGAGATACAAAATCATCGATACAGATCCCGGCAGCTTCATCAATACGCAAGCCCAGTCTAAATGCCAATGTATAGACCCATTCTAGACAGGTTGCATCCTGCTCAGTCAAACCCAAAGCTTCTGGGTATTCTCTAAGAATCCGTATCATCAATTGAAACATCTGCGGACTAATGAGTCTGGTTTTTAAAAATAAACCGTCACTTTGACGTTCATATAAATATTGCACAATCGGTGCACGATGATTCTTGACTAAGTATTGGTGAAAGGCTTTCAGCCGATCAAAGGCATAACCCGAGGTATTGTATTTTTTATTGTTGTTGGTTTGTGCGGTCGTTTTATGATTTTTCTGATCATTCAGCAGTTTTTCTTCAACAATCGTGCGATACATTTCCTCAAACTGCTCTTCAGTGGCTGTATCTAGATTGATCTGCTGTTCTAGAACATAACAAAGTAGGTCAAGCACAAAACTACTATAGTAACGCTTGATTGTTGAGACTTTAATCGCTGCTTTCCCATGATAAGCAAATTCGTTTTCTAACCACTGACACACGCGTAAATGTACAATAGCCACTACATAATCTAGGTACTCGCCATTTCCAGCCTCATACGCAGATTTATAGTCCTCAGATTTTTGGATGCTTTTTTGGAGTTGATCCGCAAGCTGTTTGGGTTTGATATCCTGATGAAAAGATAAAAGCCAGGATTTCAGCTCATGACGTTGACCGGTTCGTCGATCATGAAATGTTTTGACTGTAACTGTAGGCATCTCCAAGTCTAAGACTTGAGGCTTTTTTTCAAGATTTTTGATTCTAGCTTGAATAGTTTTCCAGCAATCGGGTTGATCATAGAGCTGTGTATACTGCTCATAGATTAAAGGCGAAGTGATGATCTGATTGTTCAGTACACTGGTACTTAACACATCCAGATTAGGAATCTCTTGCCACAAGACATAATCCATATGCTTAAAAATGGCAAAACCGGTCTTTTCCAAGCCTTTTAAAAATAGCTTCACGTGATTAAGCTGTGCAAATGGCTGATCCTGACGTGCTTTTCTAGAGTCCCCCTCCTCCGCCATATTCAGTACAATGTTTAAATGGATTTTAAGTTTTTCTAGCAGTAAGGCTTCAGGCTGATTCCCCGTTTCAATTTCACTCTGTTCTTTTTCCCAGTACAGCAATGGCGAAGTGCTTTGTAATACATACCCTTACGGTCCATTGAGTAGTTGCTGAATCCGTCGATAACATAGCATCGCAAAGGCATTGAAATAAATGTTTTGGGTTTGCCATAACTCCGCCTCTTCTTCGCCATCCTGACGATAGATGTTGCCATACTTTGTCGAGGGCAACGTGTATGAAAAGACATAAGCCTTTTGATCCTTTTCGGCATCTGAATAGATCGGAAGCAAGCCACTATCCAGGTTCATTTTAAAAATTGCATCATGAATCGCCAGCAACCGTTCAGATTGAATGCATCCCTGATCAAAAATTAATGAAATACACAGACATTCAAACAAGGTATTCACTAATTTTTGTTGCTCTTTAGCCGTAGAGTATAAGAGGATACCTTGAGTTTGTTGTTTGAGATAATCCGCCCAATTCACATACAGTTTTTCTTTTACCTCGACGAGCATAGTACCCTGCTGTAACTTTCGTCCTGAAAAAACGTTGTCTAGACGTTTAGGTGTGTAGACGATCCAATCGGGCAACTTAATCTCATAGCTCTCGGCATAGGAAGGGTAATCCTTTTGCCACTGCTGGTTTTTCTCGTTACAAATCTGTTTCACTTGTTTAAAACAGAATTGAAGGTAATCTGCAGCATTGTCCTTAAATTTGGATGTTTGGCAGAGCTGCTCTAAAACTGCTCTATGGATATTGAACTTGTCCAGAATTTGCTGATCAAGCCACTTAAAATCAATTTGAGCAAGGTCAGAATTTACATCTGTGTATGTAGCAGTGATCAGCTGAGAAATTTCTTTAAAAATGTCGGCGATTTCTCTTTTAATGGCATTTTCTAATTGCGTAACGAGTGATGTATCAAGCACAAGATGGTCCTTTAAAGCACTTCAAGCTTTGCGATTTCTAGTTTGTTGAGCAAGCTTTTAACTTGCTGCTGAATGTCGTGTTTGTAGAAATAAGGGCTTAATCCAGAAATGTGACTGAATCCCATGCTTTGCTTATCATGGGTATATAGCGTATTGTGAATGTCACCACTCAAGGCGAGATGATTTTTAGTGAAATGCCTTGGCCAGTTTTTATAAATCTGCACGGTCTCTTTAAGGTAATTCGTGACAAAATCAGCAGACATGGGCTGTAACTCCAAATGCTCCACGACTTCCGCAAGATTCACCTGACCTTTTTGGGACTTGATCCGAGGATGTGAGATGACATAGAGCATAAAACCATCATTTTCCAATTTCACTTTAAAACTAGTTATCCCGAGTGTCTCGATGGTTTGCGTCAGATATTTTCGATATGCATTGAAATGATCCTGCCAGTAGCCTGTAACAGGAACAGGACGTCCTACTTTTCGTGAATCAGTTTTTTTATCATGCACATAAAGCAGTTGTGCCTTAGGATCGTAATGTTTGAGTAACCCCGGCATGCCGACTATTGGACGTACCGTCAGGCAGATTAAGGAAAGATGCCACATCCAAATGCTGTAAGCATTCAGCTTCTCGATCAGATTCGCTTGAGTATTGGCTAATGTGTTTTTGACAAAATGATAAAGCTGATTAAAAAATTCACTCGCGGCCTCTACAGTCCAGCATCGCTGACTACCAATACGTTCCTCACGATGAAAAATATGGCCAGGGTGTTCATTCTCAATCCATGGATCACCTTTTCTACGGTCTAATAGAACATTAATATAGCCTTGAAAATGCTGGTCGATTTGATCGATCTGACGCCCTTCATAGTTCCATTGCACGATATGATGAGTATCCCGATTAGCCAATAAGTGTGCGACTAGGTTATCACCAGTCTCCATATCCAGATGGAAATAGATTTGTCGCTCTAACATCCCGCAGGTGATTTCACCAATCTGATGCTCTTTAAAGACTTCCCGCAAAAAATTATTGTACTCAATCACACAAAATTCAGGTTCCTCTAAAGCCTCTAAACTGGTGATCCAGGGTGCTGGTATGCGCCATTCTAGGGTTAAGGCCCGATTATAACGCTGTGCTTTATCTTGCATGGCACCGGAATGATTGGCATTCAACTTAGGATCGATCACCCAATAATAATGGATGACTTTTTTGACTGATTTTTTTTTAACTCTACCAATACCAATCAAATACTTGATCTTTTGAAAGACCGTTGGACTCAGACCGGTCAAGAGACACATCAGACCACACACAGCTAAAGCCGATTGATATGCATCATTTTTCGTATTTTCTTGATAACACTCGTGCAATCGCTGATATACCTCAGTTAATAAACTGGGTTTCAGATAAAGCGGATTAGTTTTACAGGCTAAGTCACGTCGCTGAATTCGCTTAGCTTGCTTTTCGAGCTGTTTCTGTTTGTCATCAGAGAAACTCCCCTTCACCCGCTTGGCGATCTCATCCTGTTCAGGATCGACAAGATTGGCCTCTGTATCCTGTTCCTTATCATCATTCTCCACATCAAACGAAGATATGCCAGAATGAGGTGTGCGGGTCATGCGCTTTTGAATGTTGTCGATTAAAGTCTGAACATTGATTGACGATGAATTTAACCTACTATTGATGAGTTCATTACAAACAATAATGAATTGTTGAATATGGCGGCCGAGATTAAGCTGTTCAAAATCGTTTTTTATTGTTTTGCTCTCTAAAAAAGTTTTTAACTCATTGGCATTAAATTCATCCATCCCCTGGAGTTTTTGCGTGATGTTTGCATACAGTTGTTTATTTTCCTCAGCGTGAGAAAACTGCTTTTGCAACAACAGTTTTAAATCATAAGATACTGTATTGATTTTATTGTTCTTTTCACACTTATGTAAAATAACTCGTCTTTCTTTCTCTTCAGCCTGAGGCTCTAACAAGATGATTCCCTTCAGCATTTCGCACAAGACTGCAGTCAAAAGATATGAATAGATGAATGCTGCTTTTTGTTGGTCGCTTAGTTCTCCTATAGATGCACTTTTAGCCCATTGAGTTAAGCCTGCCAATAATTTCTTTTGTGTCACCATCCGATTGTCTTTAATCACCACATGGATATCGTGAGCAGCAACATACAATTCCAGTGCCTGCTGATCTTGCGCCAAGAGCTGATTCAAAATTTGTTTTTTTACACTCAGGGGTTGATTGACCCATTCTTCCAATAGTTTAATTTGCTTGTCAGCTGACAATTCATCAGTTTGGCTCATAAAGCTACCATAATTTTTCAGGGTAAAAATTGATATTCAGGTTTCGTTCGAACTTGAGCTTCAAGTCTTTATTCAGGCCAAAGTATTTTTTATAAGTGCTTGCACTCAATTGAACACAACGCTGCGGATTTTTTCCCACCTTCATATACCGTGATAATGGCAAACCTAAGGTATCGGACAATTGAGTAAAAAAACATGTAAATAGAACAGCATGTACCTCTTTATGTTTGTGCTTTGGAACCTGTTCCAAATCTAAAGAAATTTTATGGATTAACCATTTTAGAATTTCAAATTCATCAACACCTTTATGGGATTTTTCACCCTTGTTAAGAATTCTTTTGATATAAGCATCCAGCTTGTTTTTAAGATTCAAGATAAAATGTCGAATAAAATCTGGTAAATCTAATATCAAAACTGCACTTAACTTGGTCAGGACTTCAAGTGATTTTTTTTGCATTTCCAATTTTTTTCTATCGTAACCATCTCAGCTGATACTGGCTGTATAAACTCAATACTGTTGAAATGGCTAATTTTTAAATTTACAACTTAGGCTCAACAGAATCTGTTAAGCCTAAAAAGGCAGATCATGAAGATAAAAATATTGTTGATTCTGATATGGATGAAATTTTAGATCCATCAGAAGATCAGTTACCGTTCTGGTAAGCATTTTTCCCTTTAACACTTTTTAATTCAATATGTATGATAAATAGTAGTACCCAATATTTAAAAAAATATTGGATACTCAATTATAAATTTCCACAGTGGAAATTTATAATTTTTATGGGTGGTCATCTAAACCGGCAAGAAATTCTTCTAACTTTTCAATCTTTTCTTGATTAAATTCAGCATTTAAACTGGTGCGAATATTTAGGACTGTTTTCCCATTGAGACTTTTCTCGATCTTAATCGAACCAAATTTAAGACCATTTTTATTTTTTAAGATCATTTTGTTTACTAGAGAGGCATTTTCGATGCTTTGATCTTGTTTTTTAGCTGTCTCTTGTACCGTTAATGCTTTTTCTATTTGATAAATGAATTTTTTTGATGGACGATTTGTTTCTGTAAATTCATTTAGGTACTTTTTCCATATGGTTAACGTGGTATCTTCAACTAGTTGATGGTTAAACTTTAAAACCAGTTTATTTAATTCAGTTAACAATTGTTGTGCGGTTGCACCTGAAATCGCTTTGGGGTGGATTTTTAGATCTTCTTTTATATAGTTTGGCAGTTTATAAAAGCTCATTAATCTAAAGTATTTAGATTGATCTAATTGATATTTTTGAGTAATAAATTCTATATTTTGTATAGTATAACCAAACTCATCGCAGTGTTTTTGTATAGCATTGACTAATTCAAAATCACTAAGATTTGACCGATGTAAATTGTCAATCAATGAAATTAAAGCTGTCTTTTCTGTAGATTTATCATCTCGAATAATTGCACGAATAGTCTTATGTTTTAATACATCACGAACAGCTCGAAACCTTTTTTCTCCACCAACAAGCTCATATGTTTCTTCTTTTTTGATCACAACAATCGGATAAATTTGCCCATTCGTTTCAATACTTTTGGCAAGCTTTTCAACATCTTGTAAAACTTTGTCTGTAATAATGCGAGGTTGATGCTCTGAGAAGTCAATAAGCTCTATAGGTAGATCAACAATATTATTTTCAGTCGATGATACCAATGCAACTTTGCCTGTTCCTGCTGCATTAATAAATGCTTGTTCCATTTCAAAGGCATCATCAAAATCGACAATGAGTGGTTTTTTCGCCATTACAGGATCTCCACCAAAAATTCATTTAATTCATCTTTTGCTTTACTACTACCCATTTCTAATACTGATTTTCCTTCGATCATTGCATCGCGAAATTGTTTGCGATCACGCACAATGGTATTTAGTGTTTTCACAGACTTGACTTGTTGTAGCAACTCTAAAGCAGCATCAATTTCTGTAGATTTGGTATTGGTTGGTGCTTTATTTAAGACTACAAAAGTTTCTAATTTCTTATTTACTTGCTTAGCAGCATTTACCAATCTAAGCACAAATGGCAGCACTTCGATATCTGTTTGACTAGGTTGCGTTGGAATAATAAGAACATCTGCTATTAATAATGCTGAACGAAACTCAGCTGAATCACGTCCTGCAACATCCAATACAATATATTTATTATTATTTTTTAACTGTTGTAGTTCTTCTTTTAAATTATCTTTGAGCGAAATGGTTGTAATCGAGTCTTGTGTTCTACGTTTACTCCATTTTATAGAGGATTGTTGATCATCTCCATCTACAAGAATAGTCTGACCTTTTTTGCTCAGAGCAACAGCTAAATTGGTTGAGAGTGTGGTCTTTCCAACGCCACCTTTCTGATTGGCAATTACGTATATTGTCATGGATTAAATATATAAAAATTAAATTTATATTAGCATAATTTTAAAAATTAAAAAAATATTTTTAAATTTCCACAGTGGAAATTTAAAAAACTAAAAGCCTTTTTTTTCTTTTGTTTAGTCCCGGCATTTGATGGATCGGATCAATCTTAAAAAGTTCAGGTTCATCTATCCACTGTTTGCAGATGAATTCGTAGGGAGTCAGGCCCCTGAGTGTTTTGAGTCTGCGGTCGAAGTTGTATGTAGCAATAAAATCAGCAAGGTGAATGCATAGCTGAGTGTGATCGTCGTAAGGCTTTGTTGCACAAACCTATCTGTAAAGGGTTTTTCAGCGATATAATTTTCAAATGAAGAAGCCTGCACACAAAATCTACCGCACAACCAATTGGCCCGCATATAACCGAGCACTCATGAGTCGCGGAAATATTGCCATTTGGTTTGATCCTGCTACGCAATGGTATGCGCCATCAAAAGGCAAACAAGGGCGAAATCAAACCTACTCCGACGCAGCCATCCAATGCTGCTTAATGATTAAATCCTTATTCCGTCTGTCTTTACGTATGGTCACTGGCTTTGTGCAAAGTCTGATTAAACTTTGCGGATTAAATTGGATAGCTTCAGATTACACCACGCTTTGTAGAAGACAAAAGCATATTGATATTGTAATCAGCTACCAAAAAAGTAGCGATGGGCTGCATCTACTCATGGACTCTACAGGCATGAAGTTTCTAGGTGAGGGCGAATGGAAACGCAAGAAACATGGAGCTGAATATCGTCGCCAATGGCGTAAACTACATATTGGTATAGATGCTAAAACCCTGCAAATACGAGCAGTTCAGCTTACAACCAATAATGTCAGTGATTCACAGGTGCTTGGTGATTTACTTAATCAGATTCCACAAGATGAGCGGATTGACTCTGTTTATACCGATGGAGCTTATGACACCAAGCAATGCCGTCAGGTCATTGCAGATCGGCAAGCGCATGCGGTGATTCCACCTAGAAAAAATGCGAAACCATGGAAAGATACAAAGAGTAGCTCGCTAGAGCGAAATGAATTACTTCGAACAATTAAACGTTTAGGCAGGACACTATGGAAAAAATGGTCAGGCTATCATCGGCGAAGTTGGTTGAAACTAAGATGCATTGCATCAAATTATTAGGAGATAAACTCAGTGCAAGGAGTTTTGATGGCACTGTTGCAAATAGAAATTTGAGTCGATGATGTTCCCTTTAAAAAGTGCTTAGAGACCGAAAACTCTATTCTATATTGTGCTTTTTGTTAAAAATGACACTATATATAGTATTTTAATTTGTTATATCAATGCGATTTTTTTCTACAACTTTATACATATTTGAAAATTCATTTGGAACGTCTTCAGTTATAACCATGCGATAGTATCCAGGTTGGAACAACTATTTTTCTATAAGAAGATATGAGAACGACTGAAAGGAGTTCGATATATCGTTCTATTCTTTTTCTTTATTTGAAAAATTAATTAAATATTTATTAATTAGTTATCTGTATTTTTTTATAATTTCTTCTTTAAGATTCAAGTTAAAAAAAGCCCTAAAAGATTGACTTTTTTGATAGTCCCAAGACAAGGTTTTGTCTAGCCTTATTTTATAAGACTTTTTAAGCTTCCTTCAAAATCAGTTGAAAACATTGAGTTATAAAAGAATGGACCTCAGCTCGAAACTTTACGAAGTATAGCGAGTAACAACGAAGCTATGCTGAAGTAAATGTTTGAGCAACCAACCGACTGTATGCAATAGCTACAGTAATGGAAGGAACAGAGGGCGGTCAGTAAATAGGCTTTAGGTGCTATGTCTGTGTGCGCTTATGT
Source organism: Acinetobacter sp. C15 (assembly GCF_013420645.1). Lineage (NCBI taxonomy): Bacteria > Pseudomonadati > Pseudomonadota > Gammaproteobacteria > Moraxellales > Moraxellaceae > Acinetobacter > Acinetobacter sp. C15. The sequence continues at coordinate 4,939 of NZ_VOXR01000027.1, read as the reverse complement.
GTACCTAGAATCCGTACATTTTTGTTTTAAGGTTTTTGCTTTTTTCATTTTTAAAAACAAGTAGTTATAAAATGTCTAAGACAAGGTTTTGTCTACAGCCTTTAAATTTTCCTTTATAAATTCACTGTAATTTGAGTATCGAATTTCAGCGAAAGCCGTATAAAACCTAAGATCAATTAAGACTGAAATCTGTCTTACTTATCCACAGTTTTAAATTTAAAAACAAAACAAGTGTTTAGCTAGACAAATAAAGCAATTCAAGACAAAAATAGAGCCACAAGACAAGTTATTGACATTATCTGTCTTGAGATAATATAATCTGTCTCAAGAGGGGAGAACAGTCTTCCATTACAACAATATGCAATGAGGATAATAAAACGTGCAAATAGGAAAAATAAGCACAGTGTTTAAAGTTTATGATGCAATGATGGGTAGCGGTAAGACTACTCAAATTATAGAAAACATTAGAACAGCAGAAAAAGACCAGAACTTTCTTTACATCACTCCATTACTTGATGAATGCCATCGTATTTCAGGTACAACATACGATCCTGAAGATGTATTAAAACGTCCTTTAATTACCACAGAAGACGATACAAGCGTTCATTACGCATATTTAGATGATGCTCCTTTGAAGGAAAGACGTTTCAAGCATCCAAGCTATAAGGGTGGAAATAAAGCTGAAAGCTTGCAATACCTGTTAAAGAACAAAGAAAACGTAGTCAGTACACATCAGCTCTTTATGAACCTAACACCAAATATGTTGGATGATGCGAAAGACTATGTACTGATTATTGACGAAACAATTCAAGTCTATGATGTATATACAGAGCATTCATCTACAGAGTTAGAAGCTCTTTTCCGTTTAGGTTGGATTCATGTTGATGATGATGCTGTCACTCTTCGTTTCAACCGTGAAAAGTATGGTGATAACGGTGGTGACCCGACAGGTACGAAATATGAAAACCTAGCAACAATGTGTGATCTCGGTCAGCTCTTGTATGTGGACCAGAAGCTGATTGTTTGGGAATTGAGTATCGACACACTGAGATCTTTTAAAGAAGTCTGGATTGCTACTTATATGTTTGAAGGCTCTCAAATGTCAGCGTATTTGAAATCGTATGGCGTTGAGTATGAACTGATCCGTTTTGGTAACAAGCCTTCTCAAATTAAGCATTTAGTCACTATTTCAGATAACAAGTTTATTAATGAGATTGGTACTAAAACTACAGCATTGAGTTCAAGCCAATTCAAATCAAATAAGAAAGCTTTATGTGAGCAGTTGTCAAAAAATCTTGATAACTATTTCCGTAACCATGTTAAAGCGAAAAAGTCAGATAGACTTTGGACTTCATTTAAAGAAGCACATTCAGCAATTGCTGGATCACGCTATAAAGAAGAGTGGTTAGCCTTCAATACAAAGGCAACTAACGAATACAAAGACAAAACCAACTTAGCTTACTTGATGAACCTATATCCAAATCCAATGGTTGTTAAAGCTTCAGCTATGAAGGGATTCCCTGTTAAGGAAGATGTATTCGCTCTATCTGAGATGGTCCAATGGATATGGCGTTCTGCTATTCGTGAAGGTAACCCAATCAATATTTATGTACCAAGCTCAAGAATGCGTAGTTTATTACAGCGTTGGTTAAATGATGAATTTGAAAATTCTGCTGCTGAAGATATTGAAGTTACAGAAGAAGCCGAACAGTTAGAATTAGTTTAAATTGGCTTTGTTGCACAAAGATTTGAAATGCAAAGCGCCCCTAATTGAGCCAAATTTAAGGCGTAACTTGGGTAAGTGGTCGACCTAATTCCGGAGTTTCCTAAATAGAGTGAAAAAATAAGTATTTGATTTTTATAATTATTTTATTTTTAATTTCTAATATCTGAACACAAATATTATAGTTTTCTTACTAATCTGCCATACCCTCACATATTTTATCATTAATATTGTCAACGGCATTCTAAAATTGACCCCTTTTACCTTACAAATGGCAAAGTAAAATTGACCCCTTTGATCTCGTATTAAATTTCAACCTGGGGCTGAATCCCAATTCTTTTTTTATCCTTCAAACGATAACTCTCACCCGATATTTGTACCACATGACAGTGATGTAATAGCCGATCTAACATCGCAGCGGTCAACGTGACATCATCCGCAAATGACTTAGACCATTTGCTAAAGGGTAAGTTACTCGTCAATATCGTACTGCCTTTTTCATAACGCTTGGCAATCACGTTAAAGAACAGATTCGCTTCTTCACGTCCAAACGGTAAATAACCAATTTCATCGATAATCAGTAACTTTGGTCCCAGTACCGCACGCTGCATATAGGTTTTCAATTTACCTTGCTGATAGGCTGTACTCAGTTGCAGCATTAAATCCGCTGCAGTAATGAACTTGATCTTAATGTTGTTCATGATGGCCTTATAGCCTAATGCCATAGATAAGTGCGTTTTTCCTACTCCGCTAGCCCCCAGAAACACCACATTTTCTGCTCTAGCAATAAAGCTCAGATTGAACAGTTCAATCACCTGTGATTTAGGGGCCCCTAGGGCATAATTAAAATCATAGTCTTCCAGGGTTTTGACTTGAGGCAGGCCTGAGAGTTTCATCAGTACCTGCTGGCTGCGCTGTTGCCTGGCAGCATATTCATGCGTCAAGATCGCTTCAACAAAGTCGGCATAACTTCCATCCTGACCTAATGTTTGTTGTGCATGATGTGACCATTGTGATGCGATGGCAGGCAGATTGAGCTTTTGGCAAAGCTGCTCTATACGGTCGTATTGCAGATTCATCAGGAAACTCCCAGCAACTGGTCATATACCGATAAGGGATGCTGCAAACTCTCGTAGGGCATGACATGCTGTGCTGCTGCAACAGGTACAGTGCTGGAACCTGTATCTGATTGCGGTAATGGCGTAAATTTTTGCTGCTCCTGTTGTAGTCGAACAGCCGGTTTTTCTTGCGTGGTGGCATGAATCCGCTGATTGGCGGTTTCATGCAGCCACCGGCCAATGTGGGCATTGGCGACATCAACATCTAACAGTAAACCCGAAGTCTTCAGGCTTGCTTTCAATGGCACAATAAAGCTTGATTTGAGGTATCCATTAAAGCGTTCAACTTTGCCTTTGGTCTGTGCACGGTAGGGCTTACATACGCGAGGACGAAAGCTGTACTTCTTGGCGCAGTCGAGCAGTTTGGGGTTCCATTTATGCTGCCCCTCCTGATAGGCATCCCGTTCAATCATGATCGTTTTAGCGTTATCAAACAGGATTTCTTGAGGTACTCCTGCAAAGAACTGAAATGCATTTTCTAGACCATCGATCCATGCATCCGTACGTTCATGATCATAAAATTTCACGAAAGTCGCTCTGGAATACCCTAATGTTGCGACAAAGGCTTTTAAAGTCGTGTTGTTGCGTCGAATTGTGGTGAAATTCACCTGCATTTGTTGGCCAGGTTGGGTTTCAAAACGAATGATCGGTTCCGGTTGGCAACTGGTTTTAATGTTGCAAGATATTCCCTCAAGATCCTGATCTTTCCTGGATATCCCAACCCTAAAATTTCCTGGTAGAGCACAACAGCAGGAATCCATTCAGGATGAGCTGCGTTTACACGTTGGAGTAAATAGGGTTTATATGGGTCAAGAATACTTGTTCTAGGTTGTGTACGCCGATACTGAGGTGTTTCCTTCTGCCGTAAATATTTACGTACGGTATTTCGGGACACCCCCAGTTCACGACTAATGGCTTTAATAGATTTACCTTGCTGATGAAGTATTTGGATTGTCACTGCTTGCTCCAAAGTTAACATGTTGAGCAGTCCAAAATGACCGCTATATTAACCAAGGGGGTCAGTTTTTAAATGCCATTAGGGGGTCATTTTTACACTGCCGCTAACAATATTCAATTACTTATATTTTTACTCAATACGTCTTGTTTGCAAATTAGATTTTTTTATATTGCATCAAGTTAAATTATTTTTTCTAAATAAACTCGTGGAACGTGAAAAGTCATAAAAAAAGCCCGATCTGGAGAATACGGGCCAATCAAAATGATATATACCATTGATTAATAAAGACAATTATAACACATTTCGTATAACGTGTATTATGTTAATTTTAGGAAAGGCTCTAGACTAGCAGAATGATTATGTTAGTCTAGAGCCATATAATTAACATTATTGAAGTATTTTACATGGCAATTTTTCGACATTCTTCTGCACACTGACGGCAAGCCTCAGCACATTTTTTACAATGATCATGTGAATGTTTTTCACACTCTTCCGCACAATATTCACAGATCTTAGCACAAAGCTCACAAATCTCTTTGAGGAAAGGTGAGTTATGTTGTTGCATACGCACACATAACTGACAAATATCTGCACATTCTAGACAACGTTGAATACATTCACGCATCATCTCTAAATCTTTTTCTTTTAAACAAGAAGTTGCACATTCAGTACAAATAAGTGAACAGTTTGTACATGCAGAAATACACTTTGAAAATTCCGTATTAATCATTTTTTACTCTCAACTTATATAATCAAAGAAATAATTAAAACATAATTTTTTTCTACTAATTATTTTAAATTATTAGTAAATGTAATACATAATGTTAATTTATATGAATAATGTTAATTTTAACTAAATCTTATTTATATTCCAAATTATTAAAAAACAGTTTTTAATTAGGATAGATGATCAAGTATCAAAAGCAGCTATTCTTAAAATAACTGCAATAATTTTATCACTTTAAAAATAGATTTTCCCTCTATTTAACATAATGGCGGTTATACGAAATTAGTTGTTAGAACCCATTTAAAGTGTCTATATTCTCACCAATAAAAATGTCTGGTTTATGATGGTTTAAACATCATGGACTGGATATGAAATATAGATGCTGATCACTATGTCTGACAAAGAAATTCAAC
>NZ_VOXR01000026.1:0-36148 GCF_013420645.1 Acinetobacter sp. C15 | reverse complement strand
CGTATATTGAACGCTATAATCGGACCATACGTTATAGTTGGCTGAGCAAGCATTTATTTGATACTTTGGATGAAGTACAAGATTATGCAACAAACTGGTTGTGGCATTACAACCATGAAAGACCACACCAAGCAAACAAAGGAAGGCCACCTCTAATGGCTGCTTAACCTCTACTTTTAACTTCGGTTATTTATGGGAGGATTACCACCCCTCATATACTGTAGATAAAGTAGGCATTCCAAATCGTAAGAATATTGCTAAAGCATTAGATACTTACAATGCGTATAGCCCTCAAGTTAAAAAAACTTACATAGCTATATCCAAACCTTGGGCTTACCTATGGATGCAAATGGTAAATACACGATTACAGACGAAGAGTCCTTAAAGAATTTTGTATATGCCATCCAAGAGCGTTTTTACACAACACAAGCATCTACAGAAAAGCGTTTAGCTCAGGCTTATGTTCCAGTTTAGTATATTTATTTTTCATAGCTTCCGAATTAACACTAAATTTCAGTGAGATAAAAAGTGTAAATTTTTAAGTATTTTTTATTGAATTTTTACAAAATACAATACATAATTCATTAAGTTTTTGAAATATATATATTAATTATAATTTGGTATGTATATCCGTTTTAAGGCCATCATCTAAAGCAGAAAATAAATAAAAACCCTTTGTTTTGACAAAGGGTTTTTTATTGCCTGTGTGAAAAGTAGGATCGATCAATTGAAGAAAACGATAAAAACTTCAATTGAGACAGAATATTTAAATCTATATTTCCGATTATTTTTATAAAAAAGTACTGTTTTACCGATTTATCTCAGTTTTGTATTCTAGTTTCACAAGATAAGCAATCCCCACAACGCACTGAGGAATACAAAATGAGTTTAATCAATACCCAAGTGAAAGCCTTTAACGCTACTGCTTACCAGAATGGTCAATTCATTGAAGTGTCTGAGCAGGACATGATGGGTAAATGGTCGGTGGTGTTTTTCTATCCTGCAGACTTTACCTTTGTCTGTCCAACCGAATTAGGCGATCTGGCTGATCATTATGCTGAATTCCAGAAAATGGGTGTTGAAATTTATGGTGTATCAACCGATACCCACTTCACCCATAAAGCCTGGCACGATACTTCAGACGTGATTGGCAAAATCCAGTATCCACTGATTGGTGATCCGACCTGGACTCTGGCAAAAAACTTTGAAGTGTTAATTGAAGCTGAAGGTCTGGCTGACCGTGGGACCTTCGTAATTGACCCAGAAGGTACCATCCAGATTGTTGAAATTAACGCTGGCGGTATCGGCCGTGATGCCCAGGAACTGCTACGTAAAGTCAAAGCAGCGCAATATGTCCATGCACACCCAGGTGAAGTTTGCCCGGCAAAATGGAAAGAAGGTGAAGCAACGCTTGCACCGTCAATCGACCTGGTCGGTAAAATCTAATCCAGTTGCATTTATCTTCTGATGAAAATCCAGAACTCCGGTTCTGGATTTTTTTTGTCTGTTGAAACAGAAACCAGCAGAATCCGGATACGCCCGGATGATTCTATTCTTGCAATGCAGTATGCCAGATTTGCGCTAGCTGGCCGCACTACAAAGGCTTAACATGAAACGATCAATTCTCCTTGCAGGCGCAGGACAGTATGAAAAAAATAATTGGTTTATATCGAAACAAAAACATGCACTGGGTCGGTGATGGTTTTCCGGTACAGAACCTGTTTGCTTATGACCGTTTAGGTCAGGCCATCAGCCCGTTTTTAATGCTCGACTATGCTGCGCCTTATCCGTTTGAGGCAACGACAGCGCAGCGTGGTGTGGGTTCACATCCGCATCGTGGCTTTGAAACCGTGACTCTGGCCTATCAGGGCGCCGTCACCCATCAAGATTCGGCCGGTGGCGGGGGCACCATTCAGACGGGTGATGTGCAGTGGATGACAGCCGGTGCCGGCGTGGTGCATGAAGAGTTTCATTCTGCCGATTTTGCCGAAGCCGGTGGACTGTTTGAAATGGTCCAGCTCTGGGTCAATTTGCCAGCCAAAGTCAAAATGACCGCACCGCGTTATCAGGCCATTGCCGCTGCCGATATTCCCCGAATTGAACTGGACGATGCCGCCGGGCACCTCCGGGTGATTGCCGGGAACTATTTAGGTCACACCGGGCCGGCACAGACCTTTAGTCCGGTCAATGTCTGGGATGGTAGCTTGCATAAAGATGCGCAAACCTTTGTGCATGTCCCGGTGACTCACAATGTCCTGCTGGTGGTGCTAAAAGGTGAGCTGCTGGTGAATGGCACTCAACAGGTGCAGGACAGTTCTATCGTGATGTTTGCCCGCGATGCCGAGCCGACCATTCAGTTGCAGGCGCAGCAGGAAACACAGTTTTTAATTCTGACCGGTGAGCCATTAAATGAGCCAATTCAAGGCCATGGTCCTTTTGTGATGAACAGCAAACAGGAAATTATTCAGGCCTTTGATGACTTTCATTCTGGTAAGTTTGGCCAAATTCCGCTGCAAAGCTAAGCATTCAGCGATCCTGCTGCGAAAAGAAAAAAGCCTCTGATAAAAATCAGAGGCTTTCTTGTTATTGCGCTGTTAAGTTTCTTGTTTTATCTCATTTGTATCATTATCTGTAATGATTTTATGTGATGTGGTTGTCATTCTTGTGTGGGGTGTATACTAGCGGAAAGCACGCGCTTTGTAAAACAACTATTCTAAAACTGGTTAATTTATATCTATTGTTTTTAAATGATTTTTAAAAATTAATAAATAAAATTTCAGGTATTTCTTATATTTACACGGGGCTTGAAAATACGTTAAAAAATGTAACAGAAGTGGCATTTTAGAACTTTATTACACTTTGTAAAAAGGGTGAATCTGGTAGTTTTTAATAGCTCATTTTGGCAAGGCATGGTTCATAATTTCGGTCAATGTTTTCATTAACGGATAAGACGTTTTGGATATTGCAGTCATCGGTAGTGGCATGGCTGGGCTAGCTACCGCAAGAATTCTTAAAGATGCAGGGCATAACATTACAATTTTTGAAGCTCTGCCTGGACGTGGAATGGACAGCCACAGTACTGAGTTTGAAGGCGGTTTAATTGACGCACCGCTGCGGGTCATGAATCCGCATTTGTGGAAAAACACGCTCAGTTTAGCCACTTATCTGGGTATTCCGACCTTCCCGGTACGGACCTATATGGCCTGTAGCTGGTTGTTTGAGGACCGGACCGAAACCTGGTTAACCACCTCGCGTACGCGTATCGGGAATTTCCCGATTATCAATAACCGTAAAGGCTTGCAGCAATACGGCTGGCGTCTGGTTAAAGGCATGTTGCAGTTAAAAACGGCAATTGCCAAATTCTTCCGGTCGAAGAATCAGGACATTACCCTGGCCGAGTTCATCAACCAGAATGAAATTGAAGAAGTGTTCTGGCATGGCGCGGTAATGCCGGTGTTGTACACCATCTGTACCTGTAACCCGAAAACCATTGGCGAATGGCCAGCGAAGCCGCTGTTGACCTTCTTGCGTCAATTGACCGATGGTGATGCGCTGTTGCGTATTCAGGGTGGCACTCCGGCGCTGGTGAATAAGCTGATTGAAGGTATTCATATCAAGAGTGGTTCACCCATCACCCATATTAGCCAGCAAGATGATCAGGTCTATGTCAAAAATGCCGAAGGCGAAACTGCGGTATTTGACCGTGTGGTGGTGGCTACCCCAACCACCAATATCGAGAACTTCCTCGATCGTGAACAGTTTGCCGAAGATATTGCCTTGTTAAAGCAGTTCAAGTTTGAACAGGGCGAACTGGTGATTCATACCGATAGCACAGTGATGCCGCCAAAACGCAAAGACTGGTCAGTACTGAGCTATATGATGGACCGCAAGTTTACCCGTCAGCAATTTACTGTCTGGCTAAACTCGATTGAGCCATCGCTGGTCGGTAAAACGCCGGTGTTCCAGACCTGGCGTCCGGTCACGCCTATTGATCCGAAGAAAGTCATTTCTTCTGTCACCCTGACCCGTGCGGTGGTGGATTCAAAAACCGTGGCACTGAACAAAGAATTGCAACAGCGTCATAAAGTCGCTGATCGCAAGGTGTTCTTCTGTGGTTCATGGTCATGTGACGGCTTGCCAATTTTAGAATCAGCCGTGACTTCGGCCATGCATATTGCAGAAATTTTTGGTGCACCGTTGCCGTTTGTGGGCTTAAAACCTAAAGTAGAGGTTGCTCCCCAACTCGGCTACTAATTTATGCGCTGGCTTCAGGCAATTTTTCGACAGGCTCCTTCCCATAAATATGCAATCAATGCAGCGCTTTTGGGAGATCCTGCCGAGTTGCCCTGGAGCAATCTGGGCTATTGGCACTCATCTGCACAGGACTATCCGGCGGCGTGCCAGCAGCTGGCCGATCATTTGGCCGAAGCCGTTCAGTTGCAATCCACAGATCGGCTGCTCGATTTAGGCTGTGGACAGGGCGCCAGCCTGTTGCACTGGCAACAGCATTATCAACTCTCAAATATTACCGCCGTTGAACTGCAAACGACCTGTGTCGAGCAGATTCAAGCGCGCTGGCTAGAGCTGCCAATTTATGCGCAGTCTTTTTTAAATTTAAAAAATCTCATGCCTCTGGCACCGTTTGATGTGGTGCTGTGTATTGATGCGGCCTATCATCATGCTTTGAATTCATTTCTGGATGCCGTGCAACCGGTTTTAAATTCAAAAGGCCGTCTGGGTTTTCACACCCTGATATTGTCACCGCAGTTTTTAAAATCAAATACATTACAACAGCATTCTTATCGCGCTTTATTAAAGGTGGCGGATGTGTCGTTGCCGGAACTGAAAACCGCAGCACAACTGGAGCAGTGTTTGCAGGAACGCGGTTTTACCCAGATTCAGATTGAAGATTTATCTGCACCAGTGTTAAACGGATTTGCCGAATATATCCAGCAGCTGCACTGGCCGCAGCACAGTTCTAGCCTGGACCGGATCAAGATTGCCATGACCGCAAAGCTGTGCCGACGTTTATATAAAGATGGCTGGGTGAGATATGTGCAAGTGACCGCACACAAGCAATAAAGCAGAAAAAATAGCGTCATAAAAACAACAAAGGCCCACTAAAATAGCGAGCCTAAGAAAATGGTGCCGGCACACGGATTCGAACTGTGGACCTACTGATTACAAGTCAGTTGCTCTACCAACTGAGCTATGCCGGCATTGTGGAGTTGCATTTTACAGATTTTTAATTCGGGCGCAAGCGAAAAAATAAGCAATTAAAAGTAGGCGACAGGCGCTGTTTTATTTTTATCCAGCTCTTGTTTTCGCGCTTAAACATCGTGGAAGAGGCAAGTTTCTGCTCAAGACAACAATAGCTCACGTTCAGGGCGAGCTATTGTTTTGAATTTAAAATAAAGGGGGGTTAAGTGCCGCAGAGGCGTGCTACTTGCTCCTTAAAATACGGTCTAAATCTTGTGCACATTCTTCAAGGGTAAAAGCCATATCGAGTTGCATTTGTGGTTTGAGTTCGTTGGCGAGAGATCTCCACTGCTCAATAAGTTTAAGGGCTTTTTGAATTTTATGTCGATTGAGGTCTTTGGCGATGGTGGGGGTATAACCACCACGTTTGGCATTTTTAATTTGTTTGACATAATTTGCGCTGTTATTCATGCTCGCTCCCGAATAGCAGTTTTTTTGACTGATTGGCTTTAAACATCTTTTTTGGCACGATTAAATGAAGAATATTTTTTAAGTTAATAGTTTTAAACAGTTGTTTATTTTGCCTATTGTTCTCCTTGTTCTGTTTAGGTCTGTGTTTAACATAGCACAATGCTTGCTGCTGTAAAGCTTGCGAATTCTATGCCACTTTTTATTGTTGTAGCATGAGATGATGACTTTTTGTTGACATCTGTGGTTTAAAAACAGGTTGGAACTGTGGCAGGCTGTAACTTTCACATATATGTGGCAGGATGGCATAACCCGAAGATCATGCTTAACAACCCAAGAGATGAACGGGGAGTCAGAAAAATTGATGCTATTTTCAGCAAAGCCTGAGATGGTGCTGGAAAAATAAGCGCTACAAGTCAATGAATTTATCAATATAGTTTTGAATTTGATAGAAAAAGTCTATCTCAGGTTTCCTATTTTATCTGTGTTAAAAACTTGACCATCCATTTAAATTTTAGGGAAGCAGATGCGATAGATGCTCTGCTTTTTCAACTATAAATTTAAATTCAAAAGCTGATGAATTTAAAACTTAGCGGATGTATTCAGGCTCAAGTTTTTAAATTCAAAAAATAAAAGTACTGTTGTTATTTTAAAATCTAATCCAGAAACAATCAGATAATTTCACTGTCTGGAACTGAATAATTTTGAAAAAGCAGAAAAGTCGAAGCATAAAAAAAAGACCCAAATTTTACAATTTGAGTCTTTTTAAACATTCTGGCGGTGAGAGAGGGATTCGAACCCTCGATACGCGTCAACGTATACACACTTTCCAGGCGTGCTCCTTCAGCCACTCGGACACCTCACCATAGGCCGTGGATAATACCCAAAAAAAGTCACTCTGCCAAGCTGAAACAATTGATTTGCGGAAAAACTTTTGGGCTGGTGCTATTATGCGCAAAAATACGGTCTATCCATGAAGACATTCTATGCAAAGTACTGCAAAAAAAGCCGCCCTGCCTGTGATTACCCTCGCGGCACTGGGCGTAGTTTTTGGTGACATTGGAACGAGTCCACTCTATGCCTTGCGTCAATGTTTCCTGACCGCACATCTGGCCATTTCTGAAGGCAGTGTTCTGGGGATTTTATCGCTGATCTTCTGGTGCATGATGCTGACCATCAGCTTTAAATACGTCACCATCATCATGCGCGCAGACAACAACGGCGAAGGCGGAATCATGTCGCTGCTGGCCTTAAACCTGCGTACCACCCGTATTTCCGAACAGAAGAAAATCTATCTGATTGCACTGGGCTTTATTGGTGCATCGCTGTTTTTTGGTGATGGGATTATTACCCCGGCCATTTCGGTGCTGTCGGCGATTGAGGGGCTGAGTATTGCCACCCCGATGTTTAACCAGTGGCTGATTCCCTTATCTATCGGGATTCTGGCTGGACTGTTTCTGGTACAGCGTCATGGCACTGGCATCATGGGCACCTTCTTTGGGCCGTTGACCCTGCTCTGGTTCCTGTCGATTGGCGGGGTGGGGCTGTGGAGTATTATCCAGACGCCGTATGTGCTGGCGATGATCAGCCCGCACTGGGCCATCAACTTTGTGCTGGAACAGCCTTATGTGGCCTTTTTAACCATGGGCGCAGTCATTTTGACCATGACCGGTGGTGAAGCGATTTATGCCGATATGGGGCATTTTGGCCGCTTGCCGATCCGGATGGCCTGGTTTGTGATTGTGCTGCCATGTCTGTTATTGAATTACGCCGGACAGGGCGCCTTGTTGCTGCGTGATCCGGACGCGATTACCAATCCTTTCTATCTGCTGGTGCCGGACTGGGGTCTGTATCCGATGATTGCGCTGGCCACGGCTGCGGCGGTGATTGCCTCACAGGCGGTGATTACTGGCGTATTTTCGATGGTCAATCAGGCTATTCAGCTGCGTTATTTGCCGCGTTTATCGGTCAAACATACCTCAGAAGTGGAACAGGGCCAGATTTATCTGCCGTTCATTAACTGGGTACTGTTTGTATCGGTGGTGATTCTGATTCTGCTGTTTGAAAACAGTGCCAATCTGGCCAGTGCCTATGGCGTAGCGGTGACCATGACCATGCTCTGCGGCACCATTTTAATTTCCATTCTGGCCTATGGTTTCTGGCGCTGGCCGGTGTGGAAAGTGCTGCTGTTTGCACTGCCTTTTTTAATTCTGGATCTGATTTTTGTCGGTTCAACCTCACTGAAAATTGTCGCCGGTGGCTGGGTACCAATTTTAATTGGTGCCATTGTATTTACCCTCCTGATGACCTGGAAAGATGGCCGTGCCTTGCTGATTCATCATCTGGAAAAAGATGCCTTGCCGATTGAGCTGTTTATTAAAAGTATCAGCATGGGCAATGACACCAAATTTGTGCCGGGCGAAGCGGTATTCTTGACTGGTACGCCGAATATCGTGCCACATGCGATGTTGCATAACATCAAGCACAACAAGGTGCTGCATGAGCGCAATATTATGGTCACGGTGGTGACGCGTGATATTCCGTATGTGCCGCAAGAAGAGCGGGTGCAGATTGAACGGCTAGATGAACGTTTTTACCGGATTTTTATCTATTACGGTTTTAAAGATCAGCCAAATATTCCGCGCGCGTTAAAGCAGGCCTATGATGAATTGGGCTTTGAATTCGACATGATGCAAATGAGCTTCTTTATTTCACGTGAGCGCATTATCAGCACAGTCGGCGAAGGCATGGCACCGTGGCGGGAAAAGCTGTTTATTTCGATGCAGCGTAATACCAGTCCGGTCAGTGACTTCTACCAGATTCCGACCAACCGGGTTGTGGAGCTGGGCAGTCAAATCCAGATCTGATGCAACGGCGTGGTCTCAACGCAACTGCAATAAAAAAACCAGAGCCATGCTCTGGTTTTTTTGGAGGATAAAAGCCTAAAACAGGTCTTTAATTGGCTTCATTCAGGCTTGGGGCTTCAGGTAAGGCTTGAACAGGCGCTTGCATTTGCTCGGCACCAGCTTCAGGTGCGACCTGAATAGCAGGGTCTGCCATTGGTGCTGCTTCTGGCGCAGCGGCTAAGGCTTCCTGGGTAACATCGGTTTCGGCTTCTATACCATTCACCGGCGCTTCAGCTGAGGAGTCCATCATGGGCGCTGCATTCTGGGCGGCTTCCGCTGCAGGTGCAGTCAACTCTGCTGCGGGTGGTTCAGTAATAGGCTGTGCGCCCTGGGCCAACGGATCAGTTGACTGGCCAGCCGGTACCGGTTGTGAGGTCAGCGCTGATGCATCGGGTGCAACCGCTTGTACCGGAGCATCATGGCCTGGTACCTGGGCGGGTGCATCTGCCGGAATCACATCCAGCTGCGGATTGGTCGGCATCGGCTGAACCACTTGCGGATTGGCTTCAGAGACAATGCGCACCTGACCGCTGGCCACGATATCCTGCAATGAACCCGGCTGACCATTAACCGTGGTCACCACTTTGGCTTTCGATAAGCTTTCCAGGGTATCACCCGGTTGAATGGGAGGTTCGGCAAAGGCAGTTGCACTCATTAAACCGGTAATCAGGCCGGCACCCAGTAATTTGGAATACATAGATTCCTCCATCAAATTTTTATCACACGATTTTTTCGTGAACTACCTTGGCATATAACACTGGCCTGACGCAACGCAGCACACTGAAAGCCATCCAGACTTATCATAAACTGTGTTAAAACTCTGACAGACTGTTACACAGTCACCGCCTGTACAGCGGTTTATTGTCTAATTGTTAAGCGAACAACAGCCAGAACATATACAAGCTGCAGACCCCTTGTTAAGCTCGGCCAATATGTGATTCTTATAGTTTTTAGCAGTGTAATGGCCAGAAAAAAGCGCAGTACAAATCCGCCTCTCTTTCCCTTTTTTCATCAAGGAAGTTTAAAAGTTGTTTTAGGTGTGGTGGCCGCTGGCAGTTTCGCGATTGCCTTTGGACAGGAAAAAATCAGCCAGTGGATGTCCTTGACACCAAGCACTTCGAATAGTGCCTGTCTGGAACAATTTTACCGTGATGTGCCGCCGTATTTAATTAAAGACAGCCTGCGCAAAGACAGTTATCCGCTGTGCTTTAATGGTTTTAATGTGATGTATTCCGGCGTGTCCAAAACCCCGCTGTGGGTGGCTGAAAGTCTGACCCCGGCGCGTTTAAGCCAGAAAATTCCCCGTGAAGACAGTTTCCATGAAGAAGAGCGGGTGAAAGAGCAGCACCGCGCGACCTTGGCGGATTATCGTGGTTCAGGTTATGACCGCGGACATATGGCGCCAAATGCCGATATGTCCAATAAAGCGGCACAATACGACAGTTTCTCGCTGGCCAATATGGTGCCGCAAGCGCCGAAGAATAATCAGCAGGTCTGGCGTGAACTGGAAGAAGCCACCCGTGCGCTGGTGACCAAGCATAAACAGGATGTGTATGTCATTACCGGGCCGACTTTTAGTGGCAAAAAACTGAAAGCGATTGGTAATGGGGTGATTGTTCCAACCTCGGTGTATAAAGCCATTTACTTACCTAAAACCGGCGCAATTGGCGCCTACTATGCACCGAATGACAATTCCCTGCAGGTCAAGGTGGTCAGCGTCTGTTATTTAGAAGAACAGTTGGGCATTAACCTGTTTCCGCAGCTGACCGAAGAGCAAAAACGCAATACCTATAAATTGCCGCTGACCGCCAACGCGGTAAAAGCCAATAAACCACTGGAATATTCGCATTGGGATGCAGAAAGCCAGTGTGCTGAAGATGTTGCTCCGGAGCAGCTACAGGCCTTACAGCGTCAGTTTAAATCGGGAGGTAGCACGGCCACTGCCAGTGGTACAACCTTGGATGCCGAAACCCAGGATGCCATCATTAAGCAGTTGATTGAGGCCTTGTTGCACTATATCTTACAGTTAATGAATAAAAGCTGATCAGCACATATAAACGGCAGGATGAGCAATTGATCCTGCCACAACAACCAGCATTACGGCCGAGGTGGGTATGTTTAAACCGTTTCAACATGGGACAGAATCTCATGCCATTCATGATCTGACTGTCGAGAATGATCTGGACTGCGTGAATGTCTATGGCAATTTACAGCTCACCAAGGACCAGGCGGGTCTGGCTGCGGCTAAAGCCTTGCAGGCACTGCTGAATGAGGTGGTTGCGGCTCTGGAAAAAGAGCCAAATCTGCCTGAAAAAGTCCAGCGTACCGAAGTACGGGAAATCGAAAATCCTTTTCTTTGACATTCTTCCTGTCTTAGAGGACAGGGTTTTTACGCTCTAACTAATAAACTGTTCATTTAAAATATAAAAAAGCCCACCGAAGTGAGCTTGTCGGGCGTGCAGCAAGATTAGTCCTTCTTGCCAACCACTTTATTCCCTTTAGCCGTAAAACCTCGCCCTTCAGGGCGGGGATATAAGGCTGCAATCCGCTAGTCCCCCTTGTGGGGATTAGCTAGGATTGCTAATGCGGTGTTTGCTGTTGTTGGATATATTGTTTAATAATCCCAATGGGAGCACCTCCACACGATGCAGCGAAATAACTAGGCGACCACAAAGCATTCCCCCATAATTTGTTTTTAATTTCAGGGTGTTTAGTTCTTAAAATACGACTAGATGCACCTTTTAGGCTGTTAACCAAGCTAGAAATAGCTACTTTTGGTGGATAGTTCACAAGTAAATGAACATGATCATGCTCACCCTCAAATTCTACCAACTTAGCTTCAAAGTCTAAGCAAATGCGCTTGAATACTTCATTCATAGTTTCGAGCATAGCTTTGGTAAAAACATCTCTACGATATTTAGCCACAAAGACTAAATGAACGTGCATATTAAAAACACAGTGACGACCTGTTCTAATCTCTTGACTATTATCCATAGACCAAATATATTTTAGTGATGAAGACACTTAAATTACGCATAAAAGACAAACATTGCAAGGTGCTAGACCAATTGGCATCTGAAGTTAATTTTGTCTGGAACTATGTCAATGATTTGTGTTTTAAACACTTGCAAAGAAAACAACAATTCTTTTCAGCTTACGATATTGCTAAATACACGAAAGGTACATCAAAAGAGTGTAATTTGCACAGCCAAACCATACAGGCAGTTGCGGAAGAATTAGTTACTCGAAGAAAGCAATTTAAAAAAGCCAAGCTAAAATGGCGTGTCAGTAACAAAAAAAACGCTAGACGTTCTCTCGGTTGGATTCCATTTAAAAAAGTGGCGGTGAAATATGCCGATGGGTATGTCCAATACGGCAAGCATCAATTCAAGCTATGGGACAGTTACGGACTAAGTAAATACAATGTTAAAACAGGCTCGTTTGTCGAGGATAGCCGAGGGCGTTGGTATGTATGTCTTGTGGTTGATTCAATTAAAACAGAGAAAACCACCGCTAAAACCTCAATTGGCATTGATCTAGGACTCAAAGACCTTGCGACTTGCTCAGATGGTGTAAAGTTCAAAGCCCCTAAAATCTATCGTCAATATGAACAAAAACTTGGTATTGCTCAAAGAGCAAGAAATAAAAAACGTGTCAAAGCGATTCATGCCAAGATCAAAAATCTACGTCAAAATATGCTGCATCAATTCAGTCATAAACTGGTGAATGAACATGCAGCCATCTTCGTTGGTAATGTGAATGCCAAAGCATTGGCACAGACAAAATTAGCTAAGTCTGTACTCGATGCAGGTTGGACGACCTTAAGAACCATGCTCAAGTATAAATGCGAGAACGCAGGGGTATGGTATGAAGAAGTCAATGAAGCCTATACCACCCAAACTTGCTCGTGCTGCGGCTCACGCTCCAGTAGTCTGAAAGGTAGAGCAGGACTTGGAATAAGAGAATGGCAGTGTGTGGAGTGCGGTACATTCCACGATAGAGATATAAACTCAGCACTGAATATTCTTGCGCTCGGACATGGGCGTCTCGCAGGAGGAATCTCCGTCCTTTAGGTCGGAGAGGATGTCAAACGCTTCAAATTAAACTAAAAAGATGAAAGATTGATTAAGTTGTTCTGACGCCATTGCTGTGGAGTGTGTTGGGTCCATTGTTTAAAGGCACGCTGAAAGGCACTCTGTTCCGAATAGCCGAGCAGTAGGGCAATTTCCTGTAGGCTTAAATGTGGATCTTTTAAATATTGTTCGGCCAGTAAGCAGCGTACTTCCTGAATCCGTTGTTGATAGGTGGTGCCTTGCTGCTGTAAATGCCGTTGTAACTGCCGTACTGACAAATTCAGCTGCTGGGCAATATGTTCAATCTGGTACATATTGCGTTGTAAACCGGTCAGAATCGCCTGCTGTAAACGGTGGTCAATCTGGGTGGAATTTGGCAGTTTTTCCAGCAGAGCCTTGGCCTGTTGGAGCAATAAATGCTGTAAGGTCTGATCTCCCTGATAAAAGGGTTTCGACAGCTCCTGCAACGGCATTAGCACCTGGGTTTTTTCCTGGGAAAAACGTACCTTGCAATGAAAATACTGCTCATACAGTGCCACATGTCGTGGCGCCGGATTCTGGAAATGTACTTCATGCAGGCAAATATCCTGAAATTCCATAAAATGTTTCAGGAATTCCACCATCAGCGCAATGGCAATTTCATTGGTCAGTTGCGTGGTCATGGTCGGCGGCAGATCAGCCCAGCGAATGGAGAGATAATTGCCTTGCACTTCCACCTGTAACGGACTGCCGTCATACACCAGCCGGTGAAAGTCATGATAGCGTTGCAACGCTTCACCCAGATTGTCACAGGACAGGGCAATATAGGCAATAATGCCCAGATGTTTGGGCCGCACCAGCGCGGCAATTTCTAGTCCCAACGCCGGACGCTGTAGCTGCTGTTCCAGTTCGGTCAGCAAGTCGCGCCAGAGAATATAATCAAAACGTTCCTGATGTTGAACCTGCTGTAATTTTTCTGGAACCGGCAGCTGTTGTGCTTGATAAAAGTCGTACAGCAACTGGGCCAAGCCGCCATAAATCGAGCCGGTATAATCCTTTATCCGTTGCATAGCTTGTCATTTTATTCTTGTCGTGATTTGTCAATCATATTCAATTTTTCCGTCAATATCTAGCCTGTGCCGACGCTTATAGTGAAGGAAAAGCACAGGAGGACTGGAGCATGTTAAAAGGATTTATTGCAGGTTTATTGGTGGCCAATGCCTTTGAATGGGTGGCACATAAATATGTATTACATGGTACCCATCGGCCGGGGCAGCCGCGTCACAGTCCGGTGCCACGCAGTATGCGTTCGCATTGGGAGCATCATCGTGAGGTGCGGAAAAATCAGTTTAATGATGAAAGCTATGTGATTGGCTGGTCGCACTGGCGCAATAAAAACGAGATTATTTCGCTGGCCGCCGCCGCGGGTGTGTTTGGGCTGGTCTTTTTCCCGATTTCCAAAGGCATGATGGCCGGCAGCATGTATAGCGCCCTGAATTATTACTATATTCACCGCCGTGCCCATTTGGAGCCAGAGTGGGCCAGAACAAAAATTCCCTGGCACTATGACCACCATATGAACAGCAATCAGGATGCCAACTGGTGTGTGACCAAGCCCTGGTTTGACTATATTCTGGGGACCCGGGTTATTTCTTCACCGGATTTGCAGGAGCAGAATCCGCTCGGAATTGCCTTGCCACGGCCGCTGTCGGCGTTGTTAAACCGCGGCGCGGAAAAATTCTTCCCGGCCAAATGGGTCGACCGGAATGAAAAGCCATCCCCAGATCTTGAGTCGCTACCTAAAGCCAGTTAATGAGAGGGTTGTTTATCTGCTGAGCAAATTCATCGTTGATTGGCCCAAAGTCAGTACATTCGCGGAACAATAATACTGGATCAATTATGTGATAGAGGTCAAATAAAACTGATTGAAAACAACTGCTTTGCAAGCTGTTGTCGTGAATTGTCAATAAAATTGACGTTGATGGTCAATATCTGTTCAGGGAAGTTTTCTATAGTAAAGAAGCTGAAGATAGCGGCAGAACTTCTGCCTACATCGAAGGTGATTCTGTTGAAATATGTACGTTTTAATGCCAAGCGCTGTAGCAATTCTTGGTTTATAGGGAGTCTTCAGGACTCCTTTTTTTTATCTTCATTTTTTATTTCTTATATTTTGCCGCATAAAAAAAGAGTGTATGGCTACACTCTTTTCAGCTCTGAAATATGTACGCCAATGGGCTTAAAGGCGCATTTCAATACCTTGTGCCGCCAAGTATTGCTTGGCTTCCGGAATGGTGTGCTGACCAAAGTGGAAAATTGAGGCCGCCAGAACTGCATCGGCGCCACCTTTTAAAATCCCGTCTGCCAGATGCTGTAAATTGCCAACACCGCCAGAAGCAATGGTTGGAATATTGACGTGGTCATTAATGGTCCGCATTAGTGCTAAGTCATAACCGGCTTTGGTGCCATCGGCATCCATAGAGGTAATCAGCAGTTCACCCGCGCCGTAATCGGCCATTTTCACGGCCCATTCAATCGCATCAATCCCGGTCGGTTTGCGGCCACCGTGGGTGAAAATTTCCCATTTGTTGTCGCCGGTTTTTTTGGCATCAATCGCCACCACAATACATTGTGCGCCAAAACGTTGTGAGGCTTCCTGTACAAATTCCGGATTAAACACCGCAGCCGAGTTAATGCTGACCTTGTCGGCACCGGCATTTAGCAATAAACGGATATCTTCGACCTTACGCACGCCGCCGCCCACAGTCAGTGGAACAAACACGGTTTCTGCCATACGCTCAACGGTACGGTAGGTGGTGTCACGGCCATGATGGGTAGCGGTAATATCTAAAAAGGTGATTTCATCAGCGCCCTGTTCGTTATAACGACGCGCCACTTCAACCGGATCACCTGCATCACGAATATCCAGAAATTGCACACCTTTCACCACGCGGCCGTTATCTACGTCTAGGCAAGGAATAATACGTTTAGCAAGCATAATTTTTTCCAGTCATTTCAGCTGATTATGAAACTCACCCACACAAGCGCTACACCTTGGCAGATGGACACGCTATTCTATCAAACTTATGTAAGATTTTTCGCAGGTTTTCTATGTCGGTTTATACGCCTTTGACTTTAAAGGAAGTTCAGGATTTTGCAGCCCCTTATGGACTTGAGGTGGTCGATCTGATTCCGATTCAAGGCGGTATTCAAAATACCAATTACTTTTTGGTGGCTCAGGACGGTACACACTATGTGTTGACCGTGTTTGAAGACATGGATGAACAGGCAGCCGGTGAACTGGTGCCGGTACTGGAACATTTGGGTCAGGCAGGTCTGGCTGTGGCGGTGCCGCTCAGTTATGCTGGCAAGGCCATCCACTCGATTAAACAGAAACCGGCCCAGATTGCGCCGCGTTTAATCGGCGAGCATCCAATGCCGGCCAGCATCGCCCAGGTGGAAGCCATTGCCGTGGCACAGGCCAAAATGCATGTGGCCTTAAAAGATTTTCCTTTAAAACGCGCTTTTGTCCGCGATCATGCGTACTGGCTGGCGGTATCCCAGGAAATTAAACCCAGCTTGAGCGAGGCAGATAAAGTCCTGCTCAGCAAATTGCTGGGACTGTATGAAGCGCTTACCGCGATTTATCCGGACCGTCCAAAAGGGTTTATCCATTCTGATTTATTCCGCGATAATACCCTGTTTGAAGGCGATCAGCTGCAGGGCATTCTGGATTTTTACGAGCTGAATCAGGATGAATGGCTGTTTGATATTGCCATTACCTTAAATGACTTCTGTACTGAGTATCCGCAGGTCAGCCTGAATGAAGACAAAGCCATGGCCTTTTTAAAAGCCTATGACCGCATTCGTCCTTTAACCGAAGATGAAAAAGCCTGTCTGGAGCTGTATCTGGCAATGGCTGCTGGCCGTTTCTGGATGATGCGTTTACAGGTGGCACAAAAAAATGCTTTGCAAGGACGCAGCGGTGACGCAATTTTGCAGAAAAATCCGCTCGAGATGCGTAATATGTTGATTGAACGCTTAAAGTTCGTCACAGCTTAAACATAAAGGGTAGGGAAATGCGCGATCAGGGCCGGTTAATTGAATGGTTTGATGACAAGGGCTATGGCTTTATTCAGCCCAATGATCCGGACAAAGACCGCGTATTTTTGCATATCAAGGATTTTGCCCGTCCGGGGCCGCGCCCGATTGTCGGTTGTGCACTGGATTATCAGGTCATTCTAGATGAACGCGGCCGCTATCGGGCCCAGCAGGTGGTGTATTTAAAAGCCTCGCAGGTCAAGCCGCGTGCTGATGTGGTGAGCAAGCCGCGGCAGCGTCCTGCGGCCAAACGTCCGGCCATGCAAATCCTGTGTGTGGCCTATATTCTCGTGCTGGCGGTACTGACCCTGACCGGTTTATTGCACGGCCTGCTGCTGTTATTGATCAGCCTGATGAATGCACTCAGCTATTGGCTGTATGCACAAGACAAGGAAGCGGCCCAACTCGGTCACCGGCGGATTCCGGAACAGAGCCTGCATCTGGTTTCGGCTCTGGGGGGCTGGCCGGCGGCCTGGCTGGCACAGGAAAAAATGCGACATAAAACACAAAAACAACCTTTTCGTAAAATTTATTTTTGTACAATCGGTTTAAACATTCTTTTGATTTTATGGTTTATTTCTCCTTTTAATCTGTTGACGCTCTGAGCATAGCGGGGCGGGGAGTGCAGGACAACAATATGAATACTTCCATTGACCGTGACCCGAATCGTAGTCTGACTTTTATTCTGTATCTTCTGTATATCGTGGCGATTTTTAGTGCCGGCTTGCTAGCAATCGTCGCGCTAATCATCAATTATGTAAAACGCGGCGCGGTACGCGGTTCGATTTTTGAAAGCCACTTTACTTGGCAAATTCGCAGCTTCTGGTGGTATCTGTTCTGGAATATTGTGGCCTTTGTACCGTTCTTTTTTATTTTCTTTATTGATGAAGATCCGACCCGCTTTGCCCAGGTGATTTTTGGTGCTTCGGCCTTCTGTCTGGCGGTGATTGGCCTGTCCTGGCTGTGGATTGTCTATCGGGCTATTCGCGGTATTATGCGCCTGAATGACAATGAGCCGATGTATTCTTAAATATCTGAATCATCAGACCGATCTTCCCGAAATTTAGTCCGGAAGATCGCTCGCTGATGGGGTGTGCTGCTGTTTCTGACGCAGAAATTTTGGTTTCCATTCACTGATAATCACGCCCAGCACCACCAGAAAACCACCGACCAAAGCCATAAACGGTAAACGCTCGCCGGCCAGACGGCCAAACAGCGACGCCCATACCGGTTCGCCAGCATAAATAATTGCTGCCTGTGCCGGGCTGACTGCACGCTGCGCCCAGTTCATCACCAGCTGAACCAGTGCACTGGCCAGACCTAAACCGCCCGCCAAGAGCAGCAGCATCCAGGAAAATTGTGGTAGTTGCTGCTCACCGACCAGCGGCATGGCAAGAAAGGCAAACAGGGAGGCGAACAGCAGTTGAATCACCGTGACCCGTTGCAGATTGACCCGTCCGGCAAAATGGCTGATCAGGATAATTTCCAGTGCAATCGCAATGGCGCCGAGCAGGGTAATCAGCTGACCAAAACTCAGCTGTAGCTGCCCCAAACCATTGCCGGTCAGTAAAACCAGCCCGATAAAGGCACAGCTAGCGCCCAGCCAGATCATGATATGCAGCCGTTTCCGGAACAGCAGCCACAGTAAGATCGGCACCAGCGGCACATATAATGCGGTTAAAAATGCCGATTCGCTACTGCTGATGGTCTGCAGCCCTACGGTTTGCGTACCATAACCGACGGTCAGGCTGGCCCCAATCAATGCGCCGGCCCAGAGCTCTTTGGCTTGCACAGCGCGTAAATGCGGCAGCGAAATCAGTGCGACTGCCAGTGCAGCGGCGGCAAAACGGCAGCCGACAAAAAACATCGGGCTGGCATAATTCAGCGCCAGCTTGACTGCCACAAAGGTACCGCCCCAGAGCATGGTAATCATGATCAGGGCCAGTTGTGGCGCTTTGCTGTTAAGTGTGGTTTTAAGGTTCACAGGGGCATCAGACATGGCAGATCAGCGAGTATTCGAAAAAAGACATCAACCCGGTGAGGGCATAAAAAAAGAGGCCCGAAGACCTCTTTCTGATAGCAGCACTTAGAGGGCTTGCTCATCGAGCAGCAATTGCGCTTCACGCAAATTCAGGCTGCCTTCATAAATGGCACGACCGGTAATCGTACCTAAAATGCCCGGCTGGCCTTTTAAATTACGGACATCATCCAGATTGGTTACGCCGCCTGAAGCAATCACTGGTAAACCGGAATATTGCGCCAGATTCACAGTCTGTTCGACGTTTACCCCTTGCATCATGCCGTCACGGGCAATATCGGTATACACAATGCTGGAGACACCGGCATCGGCAAAACGTTTGGCCAGATCGGTGGCTTTCACTTCAGTCACGTTGGCCCAGCCATCGGTCGCGACCATGCCATTCATGGCATCAATGCCGACAATGATATGCCCGGCGAATTTTTTGCAGGCTTCTTCGACAAATTCTGGCTCTTGAACGGCTTTGGTGCCAATAATCACAAAAGATACGCCTGCATCGAGGTAGTGTTCAATGGTTTCAAACGAGCGAATACCGCCACCAATCTGAATCGGCAGGTCTGGCTGTGCCTTGGCAATGGCCTCGACCACCGGTTTATGGATTGGGGTACCTGCAAAAGCGCCATTTAAGTCGACCAGATGCAAGCGACGCGCACCTTCATTGACCCAATGCTGTGCAGTGGCCACCGGATCATCAGAAAATACGGTATCGTCTTCCATACGACCTTGTTTTAAACGGACACATTTTCCATCTTTCAGGTCAATTGCAGGGATGATCAGCATGCTTTCGCTCCTTGCTTCATCGGTTGAATTTCTTGCCGCCCATCTTAGCAATAAACGAAAATTTTCTAAATGCCATATTTGCATGCAAAAACAAAAACAGCCTGTGCTGTGTCAGGCGGTCAACAAAGGTTCGATGAAGAAAATCCGGCTGTCTGTGCAGCTTGATCTTCAAAGCGGTTTAGGGCGGGGTTTTAGATGGCCGGATTCTGAGTTTGAGCGAGGTATTGGGAATCTGTTTCGGCAACAGGCCCAAACGCAACAATTCTTCAAAAACCAGTACCGGGGCATAAGCATCGGCGGCGGCATATTCCATTTGTGCTGTGCTTAATACCGGATTGGCCCAGTTCGAGGTGCTGAGCCGTTTGCTTTTGGGAAAATAGACCTGAAACAGCAGCGCCATGGCATGTTTTAATCCGACCGGGTTTTTAAAGCCAAAGCTGTGAAAGCATTTGGACAGTTCCAGCACACTGTTCAGTTCTACGCCTTTTTTGCGAAACAGATGGGCATCATTTTTCAGGCCAAAGCCGACTTTAATCTGGTCACGGTTGGCGAAGATTGGCTTAAGAAAGTTCCAGATTTCCTCATTCATCTGAAATAGATAGGCCTGATCTAGTGTGGCCAGCTGAATCAGGTGCGGGCCATCCGACACTTCGCCACTTTTAAAAATCGGTTTGGATTCCGAATCAAAGCCGAGTACCGCTGCAATATTCAGTTCATGCGCATAGTGCTGACATTCGGCCAGCGTTTGAATCAGGTGAATTTTAGAGGGCGGCAGACTTTGAAAGCGCGGCAACTGTTCCAGTTGGCTGGAAGAGGGCATATGGGGTGATGTTGAAGATAAGCTCATGCCATCTTTTCCTTGGGCTGGCGATAAAAAATAAGGCCTGAATTGTCAGGCCCTATTTTAAGCAAGCGGGACCTTTTAGGCCAGCACTGCGCCAAAGATGGCAAACGCAAATAGCAACACCAGTAGAATAATATAAATCCAGGCCAGCGCCGCTTCCCAGCCAGCCGTGGCACGTGGCGGGCCATAGCTGTTAACACGCTGATCGCCCGGGGCGAAAAACAGATACAGCATCAGCAGCAGGTTGGCCACCGGAACCAGCATCAGTAACGACAGCCAGCCGGTATGGTTACGGTCATGCAGACGGCGGATGGTGAAAATAAACATCAGATATAACACCCCCAGATAAATCAGTGCGCCCAGCACCAGTGGGGTGAGCGGAATGCCGCCAGCAGGGTCAATATTCATCAGCCCGGGAAAGAGCAGGGCCAAAACCAGAAAAACCGGAATCATTAACAGTGCAATCAGGCAGTTCCAGGCCAGATAGGAGAAACGTCCAAAACGCCCCGCCGCGCTGAGTGCCGAATCTTGTGTCGTGATGTGTTGGGTATGAGTGGTGCTATGCATTTTTGAATTACCTGTTTTATTTTTATTGAGTTGTATAAAAAGCAGTCAAATATTACTAAAAATTGCTTAAAAAAGAAAGAAATAAAAAATAGGTGAAAACAAAGCCGGGACGAACCCGGCTTTATACATCTTGCGCAACAGAGGAAGGGTGTTAAATCTTCCAGTCGACAAAGTTCTTTAACAGTTGCAGACCAGCAGTATGGCTTTTTTCCGGGTGGAACTGGGTCGCGAACAGGTTGTCTTTGTGCAGGGCGGTACAGAATTGCAGCCCATAGTCACAGGTCGCTGCCACAATCGCGCTGTCTTTCGGCTCGACATAGAAACTGTGCACGAAATAGAAACGTGCATCCTGTTCAATGTTGTTCCACATTGGATGGCTCGGGTCAACCTGATGCACCTGGTTCCAGCCCATGTGTGGCACTTTTAGACCTTCAACCTCCGGGAAGCGTTTTACCACCCCTTCAAAAATACCCAGTGCATCGGCACCGCCATTTTCTTCGGAATGTTGCATCAGCGCCTGCATACCCACACAAATGGCCAGTACCGGTTTATTAAACACCGCCTGACGTACCACGTCATCAATCCCGGCTTCATGCATGCCTTGCATACAGTCACGCATGGCACCGACACCCGGAAACACGATTTTATCGGCCTGGGCAATCAGTTTCGGGTCATTGGTGACATCCACCGTAGCACCGACGTGTTCCAAGGCTTTGGCGGCAGAGTGCAAATTCCCCATGCCATAATCAAGAAGGGCAATACGGGTCATTACAGGGTACCTTTGGTCGATGCCACAGTATTGGCAGCACGTGGATCAATTTCACAGGCCATACACAGTGCGCGCGCAAATGCTTTAAACACACTTTCAATCTGGTGGTGGCTGTTTTTGCCTTTCAGGTTGTCGATGTGTACGGTCATTAGCGAGTGGTTCACAAAGCCCTGGAAGAATTCAGAGAATAAATCGACATCAAAACGGCCAATGGTGGCGCGGGTAAATGGTACATCCATAAACAGGCCCGGACGACCAGATAAATCCACCACGGCACGGCTTAAAGATTCATCGAGTGGGGCATAGAAGTGACCATAACGCTTTAAGCCTTTTTTATCGCCCAGTGCCTGTGCAAAGGCCTGACCCAGGGTAATACCACAGTCTTCTACGGTATGGTGGTCATCAATTTCCAGATCGCCATCACAATGAATATCAATATCAAACAAACCGTGTCGCTTGATTTGATCAATCATATGGTCTAAAAATGGAATACCAGTGTTGAGTGTGCCTTGACCGGTACCGTCGAGGTTTAAACGAACTCGAATTTTGGTTTCGTTAGTGTTTCTTACCACTTCACTGATACGCTCTGTCATGGACACGTTCCTCAAAAAACGTTAAAAATGATGGATGTAAAAATGTTTCGCTGCGACGAAGTCCCAGCATATTAGATTGCTCAGGAGGGTTAATCAATGCCTATTACCGTACATGCTTATACTTCACTGGAAAATGATGAAGTGCGCAGCCAGCTTGAGCGACTGTATGACACCAGTCCGGAGTTTGGTGATGGCCAGGATGCGGTAGAGCAACTCGAGCAACATCTGAACCAGTATACCCTACTTTATACCGCAGAATTTAATACAAAATTAATTGGTGCAATTTGGTGTACCGGGCAGGGCGAAAGCAGGACCCTGGAATATATTGTGGTGCATCCGGCCAATCGTGGTCGTGGTGTGGCCGAGCGTCTGGTCAGTGAAGTCTGCCGCATGGAAGAAGCCAAAGGCGTGAATCAGTTTGAACCGGGCTGTGGCGCGATTCACCGCTGTCTGGCACATCTGGACAAGCTCTAAACGAGTTAAAATGAAATTCAAGAGAGGCTAATCGCCTCTCTTTTTTTATCTGCTGGCCTGCAAATGACTGGAATCATGGGCGTTTCACTTAAAAAATAAGCAGACAGCGTACAAAATGCTGTAAAAGTAAACAAATACTTGAATTTATGCAAAAGCTGCTTGACGGCACCGGGCGGAGATTGTTTAATACGCGTCATCGGCGTGATAGCTCAGTTGGTAGAGCAACGGATTGAAAATCCGTGTGTCCCCAGTTCGATCCTGGGTCTCGCCACCATATTCAAACGTTTAAACGTTTTCAATCCCTGATCCCATCAGGGATTTTTTTTGGGTAAAAAATACTCGATTAAATAAAAATGTCATGATTTATATTGACTAATTTCCCCAGATGCGGCTTAATACACGGCATCGGCGTGATAGCTCAGTTGGTAGAGCAACGGATTGAAAATCCGTGTGTCCCCAGTTCGATCCTGGGTCTCGCCACCATATTCAAAAAGCCCCTGCATTGCAGGGGCTTTTTTTTATGGCATTTAAAAAATGGCAGCATGATCTTTCATCTTTCATCTTTCATCTTTCATCTTTCATCTTTCATCTTTCATCTTTCATCTTTCATCTTTCATCTTTCATCTTTCATCTTTCATCTTTCATCTTTCATCTTTCATCTTCAAGATTCACTGGGTCTGATCAGATCGGGAACACAGTTACGCTAATAACAGCTTAATAACACGAATCCTGCTGAATAAGATTGCATTCTGGCGCTTAATAGAGAGACATGTTTCATTACTGTTCAGGAGGCCGTGTATGACGCGCTTTCAGATGTTCTCCTCGACTGTAATGATTATGCTGGGAATCGGCTCAACGTCGGTCTGGGCGCAACCCGAGCGTCTAGCAACGCTTCAGGTCATGGCAGAACCTGAACTACGTCAGGAAGTGGGCTTTATTCCGTATCAGGAAGATCGTGCAAAGCGTAAGGCATTACAGCACCGGATCATGCAAATTCAGCAGGACACTCAAAACCGGGTCATTGACCCGGACCCGCCTGTTCTCATTACCATGCCGGCCAAAGAACCGGTCAATATGGATCACCTTTCTCCCGCGTTGCAGCAGCATATTCTGGCGATTGCCGCCGGTCTGCAGTCGGATAACCCGCTACGTGGCCTGGAAACCCTGCTGGCGCCATTTCGTGGCCCGGATGGACAGATCCAGCTTGATTTACCCAATGTTTCGTTAGGCGTGGTCGATTATGAGATGAATCTGGGCAATAGCTTGTTCCCCGATATTAGCTCACAGTTACGCAACCCGACCCGATAATAGATGACGTGACAGGGGAAACTGTCCAGCCATAAAAAAACGCTCCAGAGGAGCGTTTTTTTAGATCTGATTCAGGCCGAGATTAAGCCGTTTTTACCGCTGCTTCTTGGGCCAGCATGTGACCATTTTCTTCGAAGTTGCTGTGCCAAGCCAACGCTTCACGTAACAGGTGAGGAGTGTGGCCGCCTTTTGCACATGCGCGGTCGAAGTAGTCGTTTAATGCATCACGGTACATTGGGTGTGCACAGTTGTCGATAATCGCACGAGCGCGCTCACGCGGTGCCAGACCACGAAGATCGGCAAGACCCTGTTCAGTCACCAGAATGTCAACGTCGTGTTCTGCATGGTCAATGTGTGATGCAAATGGAACAACAGATGAAATGTCGCCGCCTTTGGCAATAGACTTGGTCACGAAAATGGCCAGGTGAGCGTTACGCGCGAAGTCACCTGAACCACCAATACCGTTCATCATTTTGGTACCGCATACGTGAGTGGAGTTCACGTTACCGTAGATATCGAACTCAAGCGCAGTGTTGATGCCGATAATACCTAAACGACGTACCAGTTCAGGGTGGTTTGAAATTTCTTGTGGACGCAGAACCAGTTTATCTTTGTACTGTTCCAGGTTGTTAAATACTTTCTCGCCGTATTTCGCAGACAGGGTAATAGATGAACCTGAAGCGAACTTCATTTTACCGGCATCAATCAGTTCGAAAGTACAGTCTTGCAGTACTTCTGAGTACATGATCAGGTCTTCGAAGTTTGATTCTTTCAAGCCGGTCAATACTGCGTTAGCGATTGAACCAATACCTGCTTGTAAAGGACCGAGGTTTTTCGGTAAACGGTCTTCAGCCACTTCTTTCTCGAAGAACGCGATCAAGTGGTTGGCAATCGATTGAGTCTCGTCATCTGGTGCAGTGACAGTCGATGGAGAGTCATGTAATTCGCTGTTAAATACGATACCAACGATTTTTGCAGGATCGATGTTAATCGCTTGAGTACCGATACGCTCGTCAACTTTGGTCAACGGAATTGGTTGACGGGTAGGACGATAGGTCGGGATATAAATGTCGTGTAAGCCTTCAAACGCCGGGCTTAAGTTGGTGTTAATTTCAACAATGACTTTTTCAGCAAAAATTGCAAAGCTTGCAGAGTTACCTACAGAAGTGGTTGGCACGATGCCGCCATCTTCAGTAATTGCAACGGCTTCAATTACCGCTACATCTGGCTTTTTC
Source organism: Acinetobacter sp. C15 (assembly GCF_013420645.1). Lineage (NCBI taxonomy): Bacteria > Pseudomonadati > Pseudomonadota > Gammaproteobacteria > Moraxellales > Moraxellaceae > Acinetobacter > Acinetobacter sp. C15. Next base: position 10,817 of record NZ_VOXR01000026.1, on the reverse strand, counting down.
AGCTGCTGGTTACGCATTTGCTCAACTGTTTCAGACAAGTGCTGATCGATGAACATGACTTCGCCTTTGTTGATGGCTTTACGTAAAGTGTTATCCACTTGGAAAGGCAGACGACGTGCCAGTACACCGGCTTCAGTCAGTTGTTTGTCGAGATCGTTCCCTAAGCTCGCACCAGTAATTAATGTAATTTTTAGAGGATTCGCTTGTGCTTGTTTCACTAAAGCCAAAGGAACAGCTTTCGCTTCACCGGCACGTGTAAAGCCACTCATACCAACAGTCATACCGTCTTGGATGAATTGAGCAGCTTGCTCCGCACTCATAACCTTGTCATGTAGGGAAGCTAAACGGATGCGATCTAGGGACATGGTTTACTCTCGTTTGAAAAATCAGAACTGATGGCGATTGTACCCATCAAAAAAGCCATTTTGCATACCTGTTAGGCTAAGGTCTAATTTTTTCAAAAAATGCAGGTATAAATATATTTGATGCTTTTTATCTTATTGAAAATTAAATAATAAAAATTAAAAGCCAAATCTTCACCAAGAACTGATTGATCAATGTTTAAGCATGATTTAGAAATGTTCTGTAATACTTTGCTTAATTTTTTCTAGGGTGCTGCTGTTGTTTTTTTCATCATCTGGCTGTTCGGGCAGCGGTAAAGAGATGATGACTTCCAGTCCACCGTGCTCGCGATTGCGAATAATCAGCTCGCCTTGGTGAATATCGACAATCCGTTTCACAATGGCCAGACCTAAACCGCTACCTTGGACGGTACGTGCGGCATTCCCACGCACAAAAGGCTGCATTAAAGATTCAATCTGATCTTCAGGAATGCCTTCACCATGATCGGCCACACTAATGCAGATAAATTGTTCCTGCACTTTGGCAGACAGCTCAATCGGTTCAGTGCCATAACGCTTGGCATTGTTAATCAGGTTGCCAATCAAGCGTTTCAGCGACAGGCTGCGTGCCTGCAAAATCGGTAATTCTTCCGGGCTAAAGCGAATGTCCAGCGGTTTAAACTGGATCACCAGTTCCTGTAACAAGGCATTTAAATCGGTATCTTGCAGTTCTTCATCCGAGCCATCACGCATATAGGAAATGAACTGGTCCAAAATGGCGTCCATATCTTCGACATCGTAAATCAGGCCTTCTTTTAAAAAGTCTTCATCCGGCATCATTTCTGCACTCAGCCGAATCCGGGTCAGAGGCGTGCGCAGGTCATGCGAAATTCCGGCCAGCATAATCCGGCGGTCACGCTCGGTCTGTTCCAGGGTAAAAATCATCTGGTTAAAAGCCTGATTCACCTGACGGATTTCTAGCGGCCCGTGGTTGGTTTCTAAATAAGGCGCTTTGCCGGTTTGACTATAGGTGTTGGCCGCTTCCTGCAAACGGCGTAATGGCCGGTTCAGCTGACGCACCAAGGTCAGAATAATAATCGCAGACAGCAGTGGAATGCCGAGCAGCCAGCCAAACACCAGTTCCGGGCTGTAGTTGGCATAGGTTTTTAATGGTTCACGAACCCAGTGGCCGTTCATTTCCGGCGTTTGAATCCAGATACGTGGGCTGGGCTTGAACTGGAAATACACGGTTACATCATCGGCTTTCAGTTCATTGGCCAGTTTTTTCTCAATTTGTCGGGTAAAGAACTCGGCAATAACCTTGTCGCGGACATTTGGATATTCCTTGGGATCGGTAATGTATTCAATCCCGACCCGGTTTTTTAGCCAGGCATCCACATCGACTTCGGCATCATTATGGAAAATCCGTAATTCCGGATTGTTCAGAATTTCCAGTTCAACCGCCAGATAACGGGCATGTTGCTGGATTTCCGGCAGATACAGGGTACGCCAAAAGAACCATAGTGACATAAACAGACTGAAAATCACCACAAACAGCACCAGCACGGTGGTCCGCATGGCAGCCGAGCGCGGTTTGATTTTATCCAGAAACCGTTCCCACGGTGTGCGTTTGCGTTCTGAATAGGTTTCAAAGTCGGTAAAGTCTTGTGGATCGATGGGGTCGAGTTTCACAATGAGTCCTTTTTAAAAAGGGAAAGTTCTCCCCCAAAATTGGATACGCGTTAGGTCATCCGCAACTGTTTGAGGCAGGACTCAAGTAAATTACTTATGTTTCTGCGAAATATTGGTTGAAATGACGGAATTTGCCGAGTTTTGCGGATGACAATGGTTTTGCTTACTTTTGCCGAAACAAAAGTAAGGCGAACCGCAGGTTGTATCCCATCAGTGGGGAATAGACCGTAAGACTCCGTCATAGATTCGATGAGTGAGCTTTATTCCGCGCCATCTGGAACAAAGACATAACCCACACCCCATACCGTTTGAATATAACGCGCACGTGCCGGGTTTTCTTCAATCAGGCGGCGTAAGCGAGACACTTGCACATCAATCGAACGTTCCATTGCGCCCCATTCACGGCCACGCGCCAGATTCATCAGTTTATCGCGGGTCAGCGGTTCACGAGGATGTTGTACCAGCGCTTTTAATACTGCGAACTCGCCTGTAGTTAAAGTCACGACTTGACCTTCGCGGGTCAGGGTGCGGGTCGAAAGATCCAGTGCCCACGGGCCAAAGCTGACCACTTCCATCTGCTGGCTTGGTGCGCCTGGGACTTCACGCACCTGACGGCGTAATACGGCACGAATACGCGCTAACAGTTCGTTCGGGTTAAACGGTTTTGGCAGATAGTCATCGGCACCTGCTTCAAGGCCGGCAATACGGTCTGAGTCGCTGCCGCGTGCGGTCAGCATGATAATTGGCGTATCAATACTGGACTGGCGTAAACGGCGGCAAATGCTCAGGCCATCTTCAACCGGCAGCATGAAATCGAGCACGATCAGGGAAAACAGCTCGCGTTGTAACAGGCGATCCATTTGCGTAGCATCATGGGCAGTTTTGACCACGAAACCTTTATCTTCCAGAAAACGCTGTAACAGCGTACGCAAACGCACATCATCATCGACAACGAGAATGCGTTCAACGCGGTCAGTTTCGGTATGTACGGCATCTGTATTTTCAGTAGGTACAACTAAACTCATGATGTGCTCCTTTATTCTTTATTGTGGTCGTATGCAAAGCTTTCACTGACTTTGAGTATACGATTCATCTGTATGCCTTGACTATGCTCTAAAGCAACAAATATTGCAGTTAAAATCAAGACATAGATACCAAATATATACATCTATGATAGAAGATAAATCCCACAATTTGGGGAAGAAAAGGCCCTGAAATGATGAATTTACCGCAAAAATGTGAAATATCTGCGAATTGGCAAGAATCGCCATCTGTAAATTTCATAAAACAATTGTGGATTTTATGGGCCTGGTCTTTATAATCATGCCATTTAGTACTTATCCTTGTGGGATCAAACACGATGACTGACTTAGTTCAGCAGTTGGCAAAAGAACTTGCCGTACGTCCAAATCAGGTAGAAGCTGCCATCAAACTCATTGATGAAGGTGCCAGTGTTCCTTTTATTGCACGTTACCGTAAAGAAGTAACGCAGGGCTTAGACGATACGCAACTTCGCCAGCTCGATACACGTTTAGCGTATTTGCGTGATTTGTTTGAACGCCGTGAAAAAGTGATTGAATCACTAAAAGAACAAAATAAATTATCTGATGATTTATTGGCACGTGTGAATGCGGCTGAAACTAAAAATGCCTTAGAAGAAATTTACGCGCCGTACCGTCCAAAACGTACCAGCAAATCTTTTAAAGCCAAAGAAGCCGGCTTGGGTCCAATCGCAGAGAAAATCTTTGCAGAAGCGATTGATCCAGTAGAAGCGCTTGCAGGCTTTAGCCATGAAGATTATCCAGACCTGGAAAGCCAGCTCGATGCCATTCAGCATATTTTAATTGATGACTGGGCGCAAAATATTGCACTCACCACTGAACTGAAAGCAACCTTTGCCAAAACCGCCGTACTGAAAAGTTTGGTGGCCAGTGAGGAGAAAAAAGAAGTTGGTAAAAAATTCCGTGATTACTTCGATTTCTCTGAAAGCCTGAACAAAGTGCCATCGCACCGTTTATTGGCCATGCTGCGCGGCCGTCAGGAAAACGTGCTGGGCTTAAAAGTCGATGGTGAAGATGAAGCACCACTGGCACGTATTGAAACCGAATACAACTTAGATGCCGTGCAGCCACAAGTGCGTCAGGACTACTTAAAGCAGACCGCAAAACTGTTCTGGCTGGGTAAAGTTCGCCCGACCATTGAGCATTCATTGCTGACTGAAAAACGTCTGGCGGCTGAAGCAGAAGCAATGCAGGTGTTTGCTGAAAACTTACGTCATCTGCTGCTGTCTGCACCTGCTGGCGCACGTACGATGCTGGGCGTTGACCCGGGCATCCGTACCGGTGTGAAACTGGCGGTAGTGAATGAATCAGGCGATGTATTGGCGCACAGCACTATTTATCCATTTGCACCAAAAGATGATAAGGCAGGTTCATTAACGGAGCTGGCGCGTCTTTGCCGTGAATTTAACGTCGATTTAATCGCGATTGGTAACGGTACCGCAAGCCGTGAAACTGAAGCGCTAGTGGCTGAAATGATGGCCGCGAATTCTGACCTGAAACTGACCCGTGTTTCGGTGTCTGAAGCAGGTGCTTCGGTTTATTCAGCTTCTGAACTGGCTTCACAAGAACTTCCAGAACTGGATGTGTCGATTCGTGGTGCAGTATCCATTGCCCGTCGTTTACAAGATCCATTGGCAGAGCTGGTGAAAATTGATCCGAAATCAATTGGTGTGGGTCAGTACCAGCACGATGTGAACCAGACCGGTTTGGCCAAAGCCCTGGAAGCAGTGGTGGAAGACTGTGTGAACTCGGTAGGTGTGGATGTGAATACGGCATCTGCAGCAATTCTGGGTTATATCGCCGGTCTGAACAAATCTATTGCTCAGCAAATCGTGGATTTCCGTAAGGAAAATGGCCGTTTTGATAACCGTCAGGCCCTGAAAAAAGTGCCACGTTTAGGCGAGCGTACTTTTGAGCAGGCGGCTGGCTTCTTGCGTATTCAAAATGGTTCTGAGCCACTTGATGCCTCTGCGGTGCACCCGGAATCGTATGCGCTGGTGTCTAAAATTGTCGAAGCCAAAGCGACTACAGTCAAAGATATTATTGGCAATACTGAAATTATCCGTCAGGTCAATGCAGAAGAATTTGTGGATGACCAGTTTGGTTTACCAACCATTCAGGATGTGCTGAGCGAACTTGAAAAGCCGGGCCGTGACCCGCGTCCGGAATTCCGTACTGCCAAATTCCGTGATGATATTACCGAAGTATCGCAATTGTCTGAAGGCATGCAGCTAGAAGGTGTGGTCACCAATGTGACCAACTTCGGCGCATTTGTCGATGTTGGTGTACATCAGGATGGTTTAGTGCATATTTCTGAACTGGCGAATGAATTCGTGTCTGATCCGCATAAAGTGGTGAAACCGGGTCAAATTGTTCAGGTGCGTGTTTTAACGGTAGATGTTGAGCGTAACCGTGTGAACCTGTCGATGCGTCCGGAAGGTGCTGCAGCAGCGAAAGCACCACGTCAGCCACGCCGTGACCAAAACGAACAGCGTACTGAACGTAAGCCGCAGGGTAAACGTCCGCAACAGGCGCGTCCGCAGGGTGATCGTCCTCAGGGCAAGAAACCGCAAGCGGCAAAACCACAAGACAATAAGATTGGTGGTTTAGGTGCATTGTTATTGCAAGCCGGGATTAAAGGTTCGAAGTAATCTTTAGCTCTTAAAAAAACCTCCCGATAGGGAGGTTTTTTATTGGTCTATTTAATTGACCATCGGCACAATCCAGCTACATAAAATCAGCATAATGCCCAAATGCCCCAGCTTGCGGGTAAAACTCACCAGTGGCGTAGGCGGCTGTTCCAGCTGTTTGGCATATTCCTGCAAACTCAGCTTGTTGGCAGCTTTACTGGAAAATAAAAACACACCTAAATCAATACAGATCAGAATCGTGCCCACATCGGCAATCAGTTCCATCAGCTCATAATCCTGATGATATAGCGCCATCGCCACCTGATAGCCCAGAAACAGGGCAAAGGCAAAACACCCATATTGCAGAATAAGGGAAAAGGTCCGCATAGTCTTACTTTAACTGTTCAAAATGAGGGGTTTTATAACATAAAAAGACCTGTCATTAGACAGGTCTTTAAAAGGATTATTTTACCAGTGTTCACCCGGGAACAAACGGGCATACGCTTTTTGTACCCAGTTCAGCTTTTGTGGCTGACCCACCGAAGCCGATGAACTTGGGAACAGGTTATAACCAATCGACATCAGCTTGTTGTTAATATCCGGTGCAATCGCATAAGTAATTGAAGCCAAACGGCCTAAATGTGTGGCAATTTTCTTCGGACGTTTGACAATGGCATAGCAGATTAAATCGGCAGCTTGTTCCGGAGAAAGGGTAGGAACATATTTATACATCTTGGTCGGTGCGATCATTGGAGTACGCACTAGTGGCATATAAATGGAGGTAATTGCAATATTGTGTGAATGTACTTCGGCCGATAGACAGCGGCTAAAAGCATCCAGTGCAGCTTTAGAGGCAACATAAGCCGAGAAACGGGTCGCGTTGGCTAATACACCAATCGAGCTGATGTTAATAATCTGGCCACTACGACGTACCATCATTTGTGGCAGAATATTCATCACCAGACGCACTGCACCAAAATAATTCAGCTGCATGGTGCGTTCAAAATCGTGAAAACGGTCTAAAGATTCATGCACAGCACGACGGATTGAACGTCCGGCATTATTAACCAAAATATCAATATGATCGACAGACGCTAAAATATCTTTCGAGGTCTGGTCAATGGCTTCCCAATCGTTTAAATCACACGGGAAAATAGACGCTTTGCCGCCTTTGGCTTCAATCTCTGCTTTGACCTGCTCTAGGGTTTCCTGGGTACGTGCCACCAACAGCACATGCGCTCCCGCCTCTGCCAGACGATAAGCTGTGGTCAGTCCGATACCACTGGATGCACCGGTAATCAGTACGGTTTTTCCATTTACTTTTTTCTTGAAAAGTTTCTCTAGTTTTGCCTTCACACTTGTATCCCTGCTTGATTAAAAGATCAGACTCAATGGTCTTTGTTATTTGAATTTTTGCGCCCAATCTCATTGGTTTGGGCTGTTATGATGGGCATTATAATAACCGAAGTTTAAAAAAAGCCATAAAATAAGTGATTGAAATTAAAAGTTGTTTTAGAGTAATTGCTCTAATGGGGTATTTGGGTTGTTTGGTAAATTCTGCTTAAAATTTTTCGAAAAAGCAAGTCCTTGTTTCTATGTTTAAAAAGCAAAAAGTCTGCCATTGCAGCGCAAAAGCAGACCATTTGTCGTGAAATTGCAATAATTAAACGCTAGCCAGCGCCTGCTCCAGATCGGCAATCAAGTCATCAATATGTTCAATACCAATCGACAGGCGCACCATATCTTCACTTACACCCGCCGCTTTCAGCTCTTCATCATTTAATTGTCGATGCGTTGTTGTAGCCGGATGGCAGGCCAGGCTCTTGGCATCGCCAATATTGACTAAACGGGTAAACAGTTGCAGCGCATCAATAAAACGGGTACCGCCTTCACGGCCATCTTGCACACCAAAAGACAGAATCGCAGATGGTTTGCCTTTGACATATTTTTGCGCCAGCGCATGTTGTGGATGATCTTTTAAGCCGGCGTAATTGACCCATTTCACTTTTGGATGCTGCTGTAAATATTCCGCCACTTTTTGGGCATTTTCGGTATGGCGTTCCATGCGCAGGCTTAAGGTTTCCAGTCCTTGTAGAATCAGGAAAACATTATGCGGGCTAATCGCTGCACCGGTATTGCGTAGCGGCACCACGCGGGCGCGGGCAATAAAGGCTGCTTCGCCCAAGGCTTCGACATAATTCACCCCGTGATAGCTTGGGTCAGGGGTATTTAGAGATTTAAAACGTTCAGGATATTTGCCCCACGGGAATTTACCGCTATCGACAATAATTCCACCAATCGAAGTGCCATGGCCGCCAATATATTTGGTCAGTGAATGCACCACAATATCGGCACCAAAATCAAAGGATTTTTGCAGCACTGGTGTGGCCACCGTGTTATCCACCACCACCGGAATGCCATATTCATGCGCAATTTGGGAGATGGCTTCTAAATCAATAATATTCCCCAGCGGATTACCAATGGATTCCACAAAAACCAGTTTGGTTTTGTCATCAATTAGTTCGCGTAAGGCTTCCGGGTTCTGATAATCAAAGAAACGTACTTCGACGCCCTGTTTGGGCAACGTATGTGCGAACAGATTATAGGTGCCGCCATACAGGGTTGAAACCGATGCAATATTATCGCCGGCTTCGGCCAGAGTCTGAATGGTATAGGTAATTGCCGCCATCCCCGATGCGAGTGCCAGCGCACCAATCCCGCCTTCGAGCGCTGCCACGCGTTGTTCCAGCACTGCCGTGGTCGGGTTCATGATACGGGTATAAATATTGCCTTGTACTTTTAAATCGAACAGATCGGCACCGTGCTGGGTATTGTCAAAGGCATAAGAGGTGGTCTGGTAAATCGGTACCGCCACGGCTTTGGTGGTCGGTTCAGGGGTGTAGCCAGCATGAATGGCCAAAGTTTCAGCTTTATACGTCATTTTTCGTTCATCTTGCGTGAGTTATATTTTGATCAAGTGTAGCAGGTCTATTTATGAAATAAAGAGGGAAATATCTGCAATAATTATCTTTAAATTTCATAAAGACACCCTCATTTTAAAATTTCAAAGGCGGATAAGGCTGCAATGTATACCTGAATTTTGGACACTTTAAAGAGTTGTAACAAAGCGTGGAAGATGAGGCCGATCCCTTATCTTTTTCTGGCTTTCAGGTATAATAGCCGATTATTTTTTCGCTCATTTGAGTAGGGGTGGCGGTTTTGCCCCCGAAATTGGTTTTTCTATTGAGGAGTCCTACGTGGCCCAATATATTTATACGATGAACCGAGTGTCGAAGATGGTTCCGCCGAAGCGCGAAATCTTAAAAGACATCTCTTTATCATTTTTCCCAGGCGCAAAAATTGGTGTGCTTGGTCTAAACGGTGCAGGTAAATCGACCTTGCTTCGTATTATGGCGGGCGTAGATAAAGATTTCTCTGGTGAAGCACGTGCACAGCCAGGAATTAAAATCGGCTACCTTGAGCAAGAACCACCGCTCGATCCAACCAAAGACGTTCGTGGTAACGTGGAAGATGGCGTACGTGAAGCGCTTGATGCATTGGCGCGTCTGGACGAAGTATTCGCTGAATATGCAGCTGAAGATGCAGACTTTGATGCGCTTGCAAAAGAGCAGGAAAAGCTGGAAGCCATTATTCAGACTTGGGATGCGCACAACCTGAATAACCAGCTGGAGCAAGCCGCAGCGGCATTAAACCTGCCAGCATGGGATGCAGATGTGACTAAGCTTTCAGGTGGTGAGCGCCGTCGTGTGGCACTGTGCCGTTTGCTATTGTCTAAACCAGACATGCTGCTGCTGGACGAACCGACGAACCATTTAGATGCATCATCTGTTGCATGGTTAGAACGTTTCCTGAAAGACTTCCCGGGCACCATCGTGGCGATTACCCACGACCGTTACTTCCTTGATAACGTTGCCGAGTGGATTCTGGAGCTTGACCGCGGACATGGTATTCCATATCAAGGCAACTATTCGTCTTGGTTAGAGCAAAAGAACGCGCGTTTAGAGCAAGAGCAGAAGCAGGAAGAATCTTTTGCGAAGGCATTGAAAAAAGAACTTGAATGGGTTCGTTCAAATGCTAAAGGTCAGCAAAAGAAAAACAAAGCGCGTATGGAGCGTTTTGAAGAGCTGAACTCACGCGAATTCCAGCAGCGTAACGAAACTTCTGAAATCTACATTCCACCTGGTCCACGTTTGGGTAACAAGGTGGTTGAGGTTGAAGGCATCAGCAAGTCATTTGGTGATCGTACCCTGTATAAAGATTTAACCTTCACTGTACCACCTGCAGCAATTGTCGGTATTGTGGGTGAGAACGGTGCAGGTAAAACCACACTGTTTCGTATGATGACTGGTGAAGAGCAGCCAGATACCGGTACGGTAACACTGGGTGAATCGGTTAAAGTCGCTTACGTGGGTCAGATTCGTGACACGCTAGATGACAACAAAACCGTGTGGGAAGAAGTGTCTGGCGGTTTAGACATCTTACGTATTGGTGAATACGAAATTGCGTCACGTGCTTATATTGGTCGCTTTAACTTTAAAGGCCAAGATCAGCAAAAACGTGTTGGTCAATTGTCAGGTGGTGAGCGTAACCGTTTACAACTGGCAAAAATCCTGCAAATGGGCGCTAACGTCATCCTGCTCGATGAACCGTCAAACGACCTGGACATCGAAACTTTACGTGCGCTTGAAGATGCAATTCTGGTCTTCCCGGGTACCGTGATGGTGATCTCGCATGACCGTTGGTTCCTGGACCGTATTGCAACGCACATCTTGTCATTCGAAGGTGAAACCCCTGAATTCTTCACTGGTAACTATGCGGAGTTCGAAGAATACCGTCGTAAACGTGATGGTGATGACCTGATTACCAAGCGTCAGAAATATCGCAAAATTGGTGGTTAATCCCATCTAAATAAAAAACCAGCCTTCGGGCTGGTTTTTTTATGTAGTTTGAACAAAACTAAGAGCGCATTCTCGCTCTTTTAAGGGCGAGTTAGCTCTTTTTTAATGACATGGACTTTTTAGCATTTTTTTCTGACGTTGGTATTCTTTGTTCTTCAATGTATTTTTTCACTA